>NC_015275.1:3145000-3445000 GCF_000178835.2 Cellulosilyticum lentocellum DSM 5427 | reverse complement strand
GAAGGAAAAATGCCAGAGGAAGCACTTAAATCAGTTATTGCTTTAATACAAGGTCAGCTTAGAAAACAATTTTTTGAAACAGAAGATTTGGGCCCACTTGTTTATATTCAAAGTCAGCTTTATGGTCTAGATGATGAAAGGCAATATGCGCATATCGTAGTAGATGAAGCACAGGATTTAGACGAAATGAAGTTATTGGTGCTTAGAAAGGCTTCAACCAATGATGCCTTTACGTTAGTAGGAGACTTAGCACAAGGCATCTATGGTTATAAAGGAATTAATAATTGGCAAAGAGTCATGGATAGAGTCTTTGAAGGAAAGAGCTATCATTATTTTGAGATGACTACGAGTTATCGTTCTACCATTGAAATTATTGAATTAGCTAACAAGGTACTAGGAGCAAATAAGGATCATCCTGTTTTATTAGCTCAGCCGGTTTTTAGACATGGACATAGGCCAGAGCTTATCCGCTGCATAAGTGAAATGGACAGAGTAAATCAAATTTATAATAAGATTAAAGTTTATGAGGAGCAAGGCTTAGCATCCATTTGCGTGATTACTAAAGATCTTGCAGAGGGTGAAGACCTATACCGTGCACTTAGAAAGAAAGGTCTAGAAATAGAATGGCTGCAAGATGAAGAAGAACAGTATAACGGACAAGTAGCAGTGATGCCAAGTTATTTAACTAAGGGATTAGAATTTGATGCTGTTTTACTTTATGATGTGAGTGCAAGTAAGTTTAAGGCAAAGGATTTAGACATTAAATTACTTTATGTCATGATTACGAGGGCACTTCACGAATTAAGTATGTACACCATAGGCCTACCGACAGAGATAGTAGCATCCTGCTTGTAACCGATGAAGTTGCTATTACAATATAGAAATTTGTCTGAGCGTTTATGAGGAATGCTACTGAGCAGAAATGAGAGGATAAGAGCTACCTTCCGGAATTCCGCTCCGTATTTTTAGAAGCACTAAGGCTCACTTTTTTAATGAACGTGCGAAAACTCATTTCATTCAAACACTCGCACTAAAACCCATCAAAAAAGTTCACCAAGTGCTTCTAAAAAATACTACGAAGTCATTCCTCCAGGCAGCCCTTATCCTCTTATTTCTTACAAGCAGTATTGAACTCATAAACGTTCAAGCCCCTAAACGAGAAGTGCAGAAAAGAGATAATAACAATAGCTAATTCATTTTACTTATAGCAGATAGAGACAACAAAAATAGCTCTTCAAGTATAATAACTTGAAGAGCTATTTTGTGCTCCAGACTCTTGAAATGAACTTTCACAGCTAGCTAAATAGACCTTAAGCAAGGCGCAAAATGGCTCCTCAGCACGTATGCATTATAGCGTAGTGCCTACTAAGACTAGCGATGAAAGTTAAACCAATGAGTGAGGAGCTCCTAAAAGTCTCGGCCGGCGCACCCTATGCTAGGAAGCTAAGACCTTAAGACTCTGGTTTAAAACTTTATTTGATAATGAGATGTATAAAAACATTTAAAACAACTTATAAGTGGCGCCTTCCTTGCAGCGCACCAGTGAACATTTTCCTTAGAGCTAGAGCTACCTGTAACAACAGATTGAGAGTTAGTCGACCCGGTCAGTTCCTCAGGTTGAAGCTGTGGTAATTATGCCGTGGGAAGTTATTTATTTGTTTTTACACTTATGTATATGTATTCAAGAAGCCGAATCCCTAATAGAAAATGAAAATACTTGTTTAAAGGATATGTCAGCTAAGGTAGATGAAATGGTAGATGGTGTAAGAAGCATTGCTGTACAAATCAACTTATTAGCTCTTAATGCCAGTATAGAAGCAGCTAGAGCAGGAGAACAAGGTAGGGGCTTTGCAGTAGTTGCCGAGGAGATTAGAAAACTAGCAGAAAGTTAAGTGATATGGTACAAAGCAGATATATCGTGCCACTACAAACCAATGGAACAAAATGTGAATTTGGACATTTCTATGGTGCTTTAAAAGTAGAGCACAGTGCACTTAAAGATAAATGGCAAGCGATTGACCCGGTTCATAAGGCACTTCATCAGAAAGGTCATGAGGTGATTCGTGAACTACAAAAGAATGGTGGCAGTAGAGCGGAAAGTTTAATGGAAGAAACCAAGAAAATGTCAAAACAAATAGTCCAAGATTTAAGTGAAATCAAGCAAATGACTAAGTCGTTAACAAGTCAAGGAGAAAAAGTATTCGATAGTATGATACTAAATAAAGCGTAGTAATAAGATATCAAAGATAGTGATGCTGATGATAACAAAGCGGTGAAAGAAGCCTGTTATCATCACTATTTTCTTGTGGGTAAAAATATGTAAAAAGTATATTGACAGGGGTGTTTAGTAGTGATAAAATTTAAGGTTTGGTTTTTGGGGATAAATGTGCTATAATGATAATAGGAATACAAAGAAGTAAATAATCTTGGAGGTGAAATAGATGTTTAAGGTTGGTGATAAAGTTTTTTGCCCTTTAAGAGGGGCGGGTATAGTTGCAACAATTGAAGAGAGAAAAATGCTAGATGAAACGAAAGAGTACATCATTATTAAGCTTCAATCTTCAAATACAACAGTTATGATTCCTACTGATAAAGTAGAAGCTTCTCATTTTAGATTCGTAAGTGATGAAACAATGACTAATGAAGTATTAGAGAAGTTAGCTGACAAAGAAACAGAGATTCATGCGTCTACTGTACTCAAGCAGAGAATGAAGGTTAATAAAGAAAGATTAATGGCAGGAAGCTTGGCTGATTATGGAGAGGTTATTAGAGAATTAACACATATTCAAAGGGGTAAGGCACTTAATGCCAGTGAAAATGCCATGCTTATGGAAGCAAGAAAATTCTTGGCAGATGAACTAAGTTTAATCAAATCTATTTCCATGAAAGAAGCAACAAAGTTATTAGATAAGGTTTTGGCATAAAAAAGCAGTTTAAACATATGTTTAAACTGCTTTTTTATAGTTATGCATTTAAGCTTGTGCAACTAATTTACTAAGTTCAATAATGGTCTTTGTAGCTAGAAGCATATGATTTACAACAGTAAACTCGTATTTACCGTGATAATTATAAGCACCTGTGAAAATATTAGGGCAAGGTAAGCCGTTAAATGAAAGTCTTGCGCCATCCGTACCACCACGAATAGGTTCATGAAGTGGTGTAACGCCTACATTTTGAATAGCTTTTTCAGCTAAAGCCATAACCCTTGGATGTTGATCAATAATCTCTTTCATATTAAAATAACTATCTTTAAGAGTAACCTGGATAGTGTCTTTACCATATTTCTGATTAAGTTGGTCAGCAAGAGAAAGCATCGTAGCTTTGCGTGCTTCAAACTTAGTTTTATCATGGTCTCGAATAATATAATGGAGTTCAGTATGTTCCAGAGTACCTTTCATATCATGAAGGTGATAGAAGCCTTCATGTCCTTCGGTAAGCTCTGGTACTTCATCAGCAGGCAAAAGACTTTGATATTCACAAGCAATGGCTAAGCTGTTTTTCATTTTACCCTTAGCATCACCAGGGTGTACACTAATGCCTTCAAAAGATACTGTAGCAGAAGCTGCATTAAAGTTTTCGCACTGAAGTTCACCTACTAAACCACCATCTATGGTATAAGCAAAGTGAGCATTAAATTTTTTAACATCAAAGTAATCTACACCTTTTCCAATCTCTTCATCAGGGGTAAAACCTATACGGATAGTTCCATGAGGAATTTCCGGATGATTAATGAGATATTCTATAGCTGTTAATATCTCAGCTATGCCTGCTTTATCATCGCCGCCTAGAACAGTAGTACCATCAGTTGTAATGAGCGTTTCACCAATAAAATCATTTAAAATAGGAAACTGCGTAGGGCTTAAAGTCACCCCGGTTTGAGCATTGAGAATGAGGTCGCCCCCCTTGTAGTCTTTAACGACATGAGGTTTAACATTTTTACCTGAGTAGTCAGGCACAGTATCCATATGGGCGATAAAGCCAACGATATCTGTGTCGTATGTTACATTACTAGGTAAAGTAGCCATGACATAGCCGTATTCATCTAAGGATACATCTTCAAGTCCTAAGGCCTTACATTCTTCTAATAGCATTTTAGCAAACTCTAACTGTGTTTTTGTACTAGGAAAGGTGGTACTTGTGTCATCAGACATTGTATCGATTTGAACATATTTTAAAAAGCGATTTATTAATTTTTCTTGCATTTAAAGTCCTCCTTTACTGTCTTTTACTCTAGTATAGACATATTTGCAGATTTTCATCAAGTAGCTTTAGCTACTATATTTTTAATGAAGGATTAATGAATAATGATTTAAGACTATGATATAATACATTTAAATAAATGTAAGCGGAGGAAAATATGGCTAGTTTCAAAGCAATCTGTATAAAAGGTGGAGAAGGTATTGCTCAAGGTGACATTGTTAAGGCATGGAAAAGCTTTAATATCATGTTTTATAGAAAAGCATTTAGGTTTAAAGTAGGTATGTCACCTGAACAATTTTGGGAGCATTTTGTTTGCTTAAATCGTTATTATATAGTTGAAAAACCTACCATAAAGAGACGTTTTAGAAGACCAAAGAAACAATTTTTAAGAGTGGAGTTCCCTAATATTTCAGAAGAACAGCTTATTTTATTATATAATTATGCTTTCTCATATATTGAACTTATTAAGCAAAAAAATCCTGATCTTATTCAAACTTTTAATTATAGTATTGTATCTACACTAGAGAAGTTAGAATACCTTTATGGTGTTCTTTCACCTTATGAATTTAATGAAGCAGTCAAAGATTCAGAGCAAGTATTTAAAGGAATATATAAAACAGCAATTAGTCTGGAACTGCAGACTTTCCCACAAAACATGAATTATAGCCAAATGCTTCAAAACTTTAAAGTGGATAATCAAATTCTAGGTGAATTTTTTAAGGAACTTAATAAATCAGAATAATGCGTTGGTAGAGGGAAAAAGTTAAATAATAATAATTGTAAAGTAATAATAGATTGCATATAGATGATAAAAAGATTACAATAAAGATACTAGTTTAATATTATAGAATAGAGACAAAATGGAAAAGGACATAAAATTAGAGCATAAGGAGATTGAGCCATGATAAAAAGTAATTTATTATCAAGAGTAGAGACTATGCAATTTGTTTTACCTGAGCATTTGAATGGTATGGGGAATATGCATGGCGGAGAAATAATGAAGTTGATGGACAATACAGCAGGTCTGGTGTTTGTAAGACATGCAGAAGGAAATGCTGTAACGGCAGCTGTTAATGATTTAAAAATGATAAAACCTATTCCTGCTAAGTCAGTGGTTAGATGCGTAGGAGAATTGATAGAGACTGGTAGAACTTCCATGAAGGTATGTGTACAGGTTTTTATAGAAGATGTACAAACAGGTAGTACAACTTTAGCTTCAGAGGGATTATTTATTGGTGTGGCTGTTGATCAGGCAGGAAAGCCAAGGGAAGTAGCCAAAGTAAAAATTGAGAAAACAGCTTAAATAAAGAAGAAACGGTTTATACATAATGAAGGCTTGGCTTTGGATGAAGACAAAGAGCCGTAATGTGCAATAAGCCGTTTTTTTGTTAGTACTAAGTGGAGGTATACAATCATGTTTAAAATAAAGGCAGAAGAATATAGTTGCCCTGTTGAAGCGTTATCTAATATTTTAGGTAAAAAATGGGTGGCCACTATTATATGGACATTACAAAAAGAGGAGAAACGTTTTGGACAGCTTCAACGCGAAATAGACGGATGTACTAAGAAAATGCTTTCACAGCAGCTAGATTTATTAATGGAACAAGGAATTGTAGAAAATGAAAAAGTGATAAGTGGTAATACAATCGAATCTAAGTATTATTTGAGTGAAACAGGATTATCATTACTTCCTATTGTGGAGCAGATGATTGAGTGGGGAAATAATCATTTAACTTGTGATTAATAAGTGACCTGGTTACAGAAAAGTGTCTAATTGTTATGATACGCTATTTCTGATAGATTAATTATTGATACCTAGTGGATTGGTTATGTATGAAGAAAGTAGAGGTGAAGTGAGTGGAGAAGCTTAATTTAGTTGTAGTATTTATAGAAGGATTGGTATCCTTCTTATCCCCTTGTGTCTTGCCTATTTTACCAGTGTACTTAGCAATGCTTTCTCAAAACACTGATAATGAAGGACAAGCAAAACGTAATAGGAAAACATTATTAATTAACACCCTATTATTTGTATTAGGTATATCTACAACCTTTCTTATTTTAGGAACAGGGGTAGGATTTATCAGGCCGTTTTTAATGAGTAATAAGAATGTCTTTTTAGGTTTAGGAGGACTACTTATTATTGGTATGGGCTTGTTTTATATGGATCTACTCAAAATAGATGAACTTCAACGAGAGAAACGTATGCACTATCAAGTAAAAAAGATGAATCCTTTAGCTGCGTATATTTTAGGGTTTACTTTTAGTTTTGGTTGGACACCTTGTATAGGACCTATGCTAGCGTCTGTTTTGGTAGTAGCTTCTACAAGTAGTAATGCACTAACAGGTTACTTGTTAATAGGTGTGTATACTTTAGGATTTGTAGTACCATTCTTGCTTTTAGCAGTATTTGCGGAAAAAATGATAGAGCTTTTAGAACGTGTTAAGAGTAAGGGGCTAAGCATAAAAAGAATAGGTGGTATGTTACTTGTATTAACTGGGCTTGTTTTTTTAATGAATGGATTAACAGGACCGAAGGAAGTCATTACTAAGCCTACGAATGAAAAAGTACAAGAACAAAGTTCGTCAAAAGAAGAACAATCAAATGAAGAAGCAGAAGTAGATGAAGAAGCTGTTTTAGCACCGGATTTTATTCTGGAAGATCAATATGGTAATACACATAAGCTTGGTGATTATCAAGGGAAAACAGTGTTTTTAAACTTTTGGGCTACCTGGTGTCCACCTTGTAAAAAAGAGATGCCAGATATAGAGAAGCTTTATGAAGAATATGGTTTAAATGAAGACGAGGTGATTGTATTAGGTGTAGCCATGCCTAATATAGGAAGAGAAGGCAGTAAAGAAGACATTATTGAATTCTTAGAAGATGAAGGGTATACCTTCCCTGTTGTATTTGATGAAAGTGCTGAACTTATGTATAACTACCAAATCACAGCATTCCCAACCACTTTTATTATTAATCCTAAGGGTGAGGTTGCTTTATATGTGCCAGGAGCTATGGATTTGAGCACAATGAAAGAACTTGTAGAAAAATATTAATAAACAAAACAAAGGAGGATACAGCCATTAGCTGATCCTCCTTTGTTTTGTTTATTAAATAAAGGATGTCTAGTATAACGTATCAATAGCAGATTCAAAAGAGGTACATTGATAAACCATAAAATATTTAACGAATTCTCTGGTAAGGGTAGTAATATCACTAAATACATAATTGGTAGTACCTTTGATAAAGACAATTTCACTGCAAGTAGTATAAGCCATAGTTGGAATAAATTCTTTAAAAGTCCAGTCCATATCCTCAGCACCTGTTCCAAAGGCAGAGGTAACATCAATGACCATATTAGAAACCCTATATTTCTTTAAAAGATAAAGCGCATAGTAGAAAGGGTCACGATAGTCATTGCCAACACAAGGCTTTTTCCATTGCATAAAGACGATGTAGAGATCAGGTCTATAGCAAACATGACAGAAAGCTGTATCAAACATACTTTCACTCCTTTATAAGGTGGTCGTATTTTATTTATATATTCTAGTATAACTTAATTGTACCTAAAATTAAATATATTTCGATTAATATGTTCATAAATTGTTAATCTTTTTATTTTGATGGTATTTTAAAATAGAAGATTAACAATTTAATGTGTTTTATTTTTATCAATTATCAAAAATTGTTTTAGAAAAATAATAATATATTAGGTGAAATTTGGCATAAAGATTGTGTTTAGATTAATAAAATAGAGATGTATATAAAAATAAAACAGATATAATAGAAGTGGCAAGTCACTATAGTCTGTAGGAGGGATTTTATGGATTTAGTAGTACTAGTACCTATTTGTTCAATCATTGCATTACTATTTGCAGTGTACTTCAGCAGAAAAGTACTAAAAATGAGTGAGGGAACAGAAAAAATCAAAGAAATTGCATCAAGTATACGGGTAGGAGCAAAGGCATATTTAATTAGGCAGTATAAGGGTGTGGCAATCTTTTTTGCAGGAATGTTTGTAGTGCTTTTTATTTTAAGTAGGCTTGACTATGTAAGTGTTTTTGTACCGTACGCCTTTTTAACTGGAGGATTTTTCTCTGGATTAAGTGGCTTTTTAGGTATGAAAATAGCAACATCCGCTAACTCTAGGACGACCTGGGCATGTACAAAGAGTTTAAACTCGGGACTTAGAGCAGCATTTTCTAGTGGTGCAGTAATGGGGCTAGTAGTAGTAGGTTTTGGCTTGTTAGATTTAAGTATTTGGTATTACATATTAGACTGGTATTATAGAGCATTACCAGAAGCAGAGCGTATTGTTTATATTACTTCTTCAATGCTAACCTTTGGTATGGGTGCTTCTTCTATGGCATTATTTGCAAGAGTTGGTGGAGGAATCTTTACTAAAGCAGCAGATGTAGGAGCAGATTTAGTAGGTAAAGTAGAAAAGGGAATTCCAGAAGATGACCCTAGAAACCCCGCTGTTATTGCAGATAATGTGGGGGATAATGTAGGAGATGTAGCAGGACTTGGAGCTGATCTTTATGAGTCTTATGTAGGTTCTATTATTTCTTCATGTGCTTTGGCTGTGGCAGCAGGCTTAGGGATGAAGGGTGTTGTTATCCCTATGTTGGTAGCGGCTATAGGGGTTATTGCTTCAGTTCTAGGTACCTTTTTTGTAAGAACAGGGGAAAAGGCTTCCCAAAAGATGTTACTTAGAGCTTTACGAAAGGGTGTTTATTTCGCAGCTATCGTCATTATGATTGCAGCTTATTTCCTCGTTGTTAATGTACTAGGACAGGAACATGTAGGTATTTACTTTGCTATTTTAAGTGGACTGATTGCAGGTATTGGTATTGGCTTTTTTGCAGAATACTTTACAAGTAGTCAATACAAGCCTACAAGACAATTAGCAGAGTCTGCCCAGACAGGTTCAGCTACTGTTATTATTAGTGGTATTTCAATAGGTATGCTGTCTACCTCTGTACCTGTTATTATTGTGGGTATCTCAGTTATTGCCAGCTATCTTTTAGCGGGTGGTGCTGATAACTTTAATATGGGCTTATATGGTATTGCTATTTCAGCTGTAGGTATGCTTTCTACATTAGGGATTACCTTAGCCACAGATGCTTATGGACCTGTGGCAGATAATGCAGGTGGTATTGCAGAAATGGCAGAGCTTGAAAGTGTGGTAAGAGAAAGAACAGATGCACTTGATTCATTAGGTAATACAACTGCAGCTACAGGTAAAGGCTTCGCTATTGGTTCAGCAGCCCTTACTGCTTTAGCATTTATTGCAGCATATAAAGATTCTATAGAACTGTTAGTCAAACAAAGAGGTTTAGATTTTACCTTTGATTTATCGATTATTAACCCACAAGTCTTAATAGGTTTATTTGTAGGTGGTATGGCTACCTTTGTATTTGCAGCATTTGCTATGAGTTCTGTTAGTAAAGCAGCAGGCAAAATTGTGGTTGAGGTAAGAAGGCAGTTTAATGAAATTCCAGGACTAATGGAAGGTAAGGCTAAGCCAGATTATGCTGCTTGTGTAGATATTTGTACAAAAGCATCTCAAAAAGAGCTAGTTAAAATTGCTTTATTAGGTGTTGTTTCTCCATTAGCAGTTGGCTTATTATTAGGTCCAAATGGTGTAGCAGGTTTATTAGCTGGTGCCACTACTACAGGTTTTATTCTGGCTGTAATGATGGCTAACTCTGGTGGTGCATGGGATAATGGGAAAAAGTATATTGAAGAGGGTAATTTAGGTGGCAAAGGTTCTGATGCACATAAAGCAGCAGTAGTAGGTGACACCGTAGGAGATCCATTTAAAGATACAGCAGGTCCAGCCATTAATATTTTAATTAAACTTATGGCGATGGTATCCATCGTATTTGGTATGTTTATATTAACCTGGTCTATCTTATAAATTTCAAATAAAAGGTTACTTCATTTGCCCCATGTCAATAAGGATGTTTTCAGTTTTTAAGAGTTGCCGTAGGATGATTAAGTCCTACGGCTTTTCTCTTGCCTTAAACCATTCCCACAAAATTGAAGTAGACATCAACCTGTTGGGTATAGTTTTTCTTCTTCCACGGCTCGGAACGCTCATGCACCACTATCTTCTCGACAAACTCACGCACGATTTCGGGTGTCAGCTTCTGAATATCCGTATACCTATCTACAACAGCTATGAAGCGGTTGGCATTCAGCATGGTATCCTTTCCAAAACTGATTTCCTGCTCTAACTTGCTAAAACGCTGGGAAAGCTCCTGTCTTTCCGTTTCATAGTTTCCGGTCAAAGACTTAAACTGTGCTTCAGACAGGTTTTCCAGTGCAAGCTGTTCAAACGCTTTCTGCAAGAGCCTATCTAAGTCTGAAAGGCGTTTCTGAGCCTTTTCCAGTTCCCTTATTTTAAATGAAAGCTCCTGCTTTAGCTGGCTTTGGTGCTTATCCATTGCCCGCCCAAGGAATTGCTCGGTATGTTCTTTGGCTTCGGCTGTTACCCGCTGGATTTCTGCAAGTACAATCTGGTGCAGTGCCATAACTTTGATGGTATGCGGGGTACACTCGTCCTTGTGTGCGTGGTACTTTCCACAGGTGTAGGTATACTGTTTCTCATTCCAGCTACCGCAGCGGCATAAGTAATGCTTCGTTCCGCAAGCCTCGCATTCCACCAAACCCGAAAGCATATCCTGCTCGCCCATCTTATTAGGTCTGCGCTTGCCTTGCCGTACTCGTTGGACAATATCCCATGTTTCTCTGTCAATCAATGGTTCGTGCGTATTCTCAAATCGAAGCCAGTTTTCAGGCGGATTTTTCCGTTGTTTCTTGCTCTTGAAAGAAGGAATGTATCCTCTGCAATTCACCGTAGTGCCGATGTATTCCTCATGTTCCAGAATACCGCTGACCGTTCTGCCTGACCACGCATATGGCTTATCTAAATTCAGATAGGTATGAATGGCTCCGGATTGTTGATATTCATACATGGCAGGCGTGCTGATTTTTCCCTCCCGCAGAATGCGTGCAATCTTGCTGGGGCCAAGCCCACTGGCACACAGGGCGAAAATCCGACGAACAATAGGGGCAGTGTCCTCATTAGGAACAATCCGTTTCGAGTCATTGGGGTCTTTCTGGTAGCCGTAGGGCGGTTTGGATCCAATCCGCTCCCCACGCTTTGCAGCTGCCATCTTCACCGCCTTGATTTTCTTGCTGGTGTCTCGGGCATGCCACTCGTTGAATAAGTCACGGATTGCAAGGCTTTCGTCTACTCCCTTGTCGGTGTCCACACCGTCATTGATGGCTATGTAGCGGATACCGTAATCGGGAAATTTTTCTTCCATCAAATAACCCATTACAAGACGGTTTCTACCCAGCCGTGAATGGTCTTTTACAATGATGATGGACACATTCCCGGCTTCTACCTCTGCCATCATTTCGTTGTAGGCAGGGCGGTCAAATGTTACCCCGCTAAATCCATCGTCTGCCCAAATTTTCGGGTTAGGAAAGCCGTTTTTCTCGGCGTATTCAGTCAGTATCTGCTTTTGGTGCTGGATACTGCCGGATTCTCCTGCAAGCTCGTCCTCTTGGCTTAAACGGCAGTAGAGTGCCGTAATCTTTTCGTTTGACTGTAACAATACTTTTTGCTCCTTTCCTCTGTACAGCCAAAACGATTCCGAATAAATTGTATGAATCTATTTTACTCAGAATCGCTTTGCGCGTCCAGACATTTTATTCTTTGTTTTGGTTATCCTCTATGTCACGCTCGATTAGGCGGATAATTTTATCCTCCGCAGACAGTGCGGACTCTTCTTTGAAATAAGCGTTTACAAGGTATTTGACACCGCCGATGACATAGCAAAGAGCCGGACACTTGCCCGGCTCTTCACGTTCCCATGTACCTTTTTTACTCACAAACAAACAGCGCAATCTTTGAAAAAACAGCTTAATGTGGTTACAGTTCATATTCATTTTCCTCCTCATATTCTGTGTAATCATCGTGATTGGGTGCATTTTGTCGTTGCTCCTCCTGCCAGCGCAAAACTTCGGCAAGGGTATCGGCTATGGTAGCTAAAAGCAGTCCAGCCTGCCGACTTTCTGCCTTTGCCTTTTCGTGTGCCTGCCGTGCTTTCTCCAGCATGGAATCCAGTGCCTTACGGGAGAGGGCAATCTCGATTTCCTGCTTCGTCATGCCGTCAAAAGGAATATCTCGAAAATACATATCCTGATAACGGTCTGGGGTATCCGGACAATGTAGCTGACCCAGCTCCAATAAAACCTCCTGTAACAGCTGCATATCACTGCCCCCGATTCTTGCCAGCCCGGCATTGCAGTTCCATGTGTTGCGCATATTTTCTGTAGTAAAATCACCATAAGAAATCAATTTCCAGTTGGAACATTTTCGTTCGGATTGCAAGCCATATACACCTGCGGGAATGGTAAATAAAGCGCTTTTTTCACCAACATCAGCATCTATCCCGATATTTTCCATACGGTGTATGAAATCCGCACGGCTATGACTAATGGCAAGGTTATTTGCAATGTCCTGTGCCAGCTGCCGTTTCCAGCTTGCTGTTTGAGAATACTCACCATAGGAACGGTGTCCCTTTCTTCCATGCTCAATGACGGATAATCCATGCTCCAAACACAGTTCATCGGAAAGGGAACGCATTCGTTTTAAATCCTCTGGACTGGACTGCCATTTACAGCCGTTCTCATGACTGACAGAGCTGACGATATAATGAATGTGCATATGCGGTTCATTGGTATGTACCGCCATCATTACCTGAAAGCCTTGGAAAGGCTCATATCGTTTGATAAATTCCTGACCGATTTTGTATGCCAGTTCGGGGGATACGTTGTCTCTCGGGTCAAAGCTCTGGACAAAGTGAGCATATTGCCGTCCTGTGTCCTTGTGGAAGGCTCGCTTAGTAATAACCATCTGCTGGTATTCCTTGCCCTTTAGCAAGTCCTTACAGTAGACCAATGCCCCGTTTTGGGTCTTGCGGTCTTCCTTGATATAATCCAGCACCGCCCGCAATCCTGCAAGGTTGCCGACACGCACTTTAATCGGTTTGACTATAGCCATCGTCGTCACCTCCAAGAGCCATGTAAATGAGTTCCAGCACAGCGGAAAGCTGTATCTGCATTGTTTCAAGGTTCGGATTCTGCACCGCCCTCTGGTGGCAAAGTACAGTGAGTTGGTTGAGGTTATTGCCGATTTTATTCAGCTCATAACTGCATTTGTCCAGTCCTTTGAAGGTACGTATTTCCTTGCCCAGCACAGCATGACGGCAGAAATCAGACATTCGGATACCTGACTTTTTGACCTTGGACTGGACGAGCTTACGTTCATAGTCTGATACACGAAATGAAATCTTATGGGTTCTGTTCATGGTAGCACTCCTCTCTGAATGGAGTTCCAAGGGTGCAAACGCATTTGCACTTTTTACCTCTGCGGAGCAGGAAAACTATCTGCGCACCGTAAGGGGCGAGGACGGATGTCCGACAGATAGGACGCTTGCCACACCCTTCGGGTGTGAATCCGTCTCCGTTGTCTGACGCTCTCCTTAAAAAGAAAAGAGGGTAAGCGTGCAAAATCACCTATATAGGCAGTTTTACACTCTTACCACAAATAGACGCAAAAATAGCTCTGTGCGAGAAATCACACAGAGCTATTTGGTCACAATTATATTCTGCAAATGAACATAATACCCCCTTGGAACCGGCTGTTTCTTTTTAAAAATCAGACATTCATAAAATAAAAAAAGCGTAATGAAAAGTTTTCCAGTCCACAATGCCGATTTGCCGGTTACGCAAATCCCATAACAGCCGCCCCCGATTCTTTCTCAAATCAGGGTGATGCATGTTGCCGTCTTTCAGGCCTGCCGCCACGGCAGAAGTATCATGATTACGCACTGAGGTCGTTGCAATTCTGCTGTACCGCACAGCAATAACAGCCGCAAGGTATATCGCCGGATATTCAAATCCGTCAGCGCCCTTCGGCTCGTCGCTTACCCAATGCTCACGTTGCATTGCGGGATACGATGTTCATTTGTCAAAGTTCAAGGTTATATGCTCATCTTACTGCAAAAATTGAAGTTTGTAAAGAATGTTTATAAAGCAAAAAAGTAAGTAATAGACTTCGGTTATACCGATATAGGTATTCTTTTTTCTGCCCCTGTGGGCAGGGATAGCTCTGCGTGGAAGCTCTTTTCATCGGCGTACAGATTGATTACACCGTTATACCGCTCCACGGTTTCCAAGACGGAGGAAACGCCAAGGCCAAAGCCACTTCGTTTAGAGGATAGATATTTCCCCCCTCTGGTTTTGAGTTCCCCGTCAAAGCTGTTGTCCACAACAAATTCAAGCTGGCCGTCCTGTACCCGTCCGGCGATAAAAATGGTCTTACCCCCGGTTTGCTGGCGCTGGCAGGCCTCCACTGCATTTTCCATCAGGTTTCCAAGAAGACCGCATAGATCCACAATCGGAAAATCCAGCACTGCGGGAAGCAAAAGCCTTGCGCGAAACTGGATACCGGCAGACTGCGCAAGATTACTGTAATACTGCACCAGTGCGTCCAGCTCGATGTTGTCAGTAAGACGGCCAAGCCGGGTACCCTCGTTGATTTCCGTGATACCACGGATGTAGTTTTCAAGTTCCTCACAGTGTCCTTCTCCGGCCAGTGTCATCAGGGTGCGTAAGTGATGGCGGAAGTCATGGCGCAGCTTTGCACTTTCCTCCACCTTCTGGTTCATCTGCCGCAGATGCTCCACCTGCATGGTAAGCTGTCGTTTCATCTGCCGCTGTTCCTCGGCGTATACAAGGCTGTGGCGGTAACCCATGGTAATATCATACCCCAGCACCACGCCGGTTGCGATGACAAGGCTTAAGCTGCCCCATTCCTGAAACCAGCCGCTAAGGATTGGCTCGTAGTTCGGCAGGAGGCGATCCCAGACAAAGGCGCAGGCATAGATAATATCCGCATAGAGCAGTATGGTCGCTTTTTCTATCGTTCGGCGTACCGCCATAGCGGCGGTAAACAGAAGATAAACAGCGGTAAGCAGCTTGAAACCGAAAACCAGATTGGAAAAGGCAAGCATCACCGGCAATGTAAGATGCGCAGCAAATACCCCGTAAAGAAGCACCAACACACAGACAACACCGGAGGTGGCACCGCTGATTACCTGCATAGTTCTATTTGTGCCGCAGATGCGATTGTGGAGAATGATCACAAGCAGCGTTACCAGATATCCGCTGACCAGTTCTACAGTGTACCATGGCTGGATTGGAAGCGGCAGGATACCATGCACCACGCAGTAGGAAGTAAACACTGCGGTCGAAAGACACAAAAGGAAAAAGAGCCAGATATTGTTCCCCCGACGGGTACGGATGGCAAGATAAAAGCTAAAAATGGCAAGCATCAGTGTTACCGTGACCAAAATCAGGCAAATCCCGAACCGCAGTCCCCGGATTGTGTAAGTATTCAGAGGTTCGCCAAAGGAAGGCGGATAAACAAGGCCGCTGTATAAAAAGGAGTGGTCACTGACCGCAAGCAGAAGTGTCACCTTGCCGGAGGCTTCAAAGGTAATGACACGGCATTGGGTCTGGTCCTGATAATCGTCCGGGTCCGGTTCGCCCATTTGCAGCTTCAGTTTATCATCAATGTAAAACCGGTAAGCGGAATAGATTTCGGGTAGTTCAAGGGCATAGGTATGTTCCTCCTCCGGCAGGTACAGCGTTAAGGCGTAGCTGGCACTTCCATGAGGGGAGCGGCGAGAGTCGCCCATGGCAAAATTAGACTGTTCTCCAATGGACAGGTACTGATAATTGTCACCCTGTTGTTTTAAGGTTTCCGGTGTCAGCAGGCGGTCTGCGTAGAAACGCCAGCCGTCCCGCAGATAGCGGATGGGTGTGTCCGTCCAGTCCGCTTCTGAAACGTACAGCGCGCCGTTAATGGCCTGAGGTGCAGCTTTTGTGTACTTGTTGTCAAAATGGTATAGGGAGAGAAACAGAGCGGAGGAAAGGGCAACCATCAGAAGCAGCGCCAAAGACCGCCGTAATACAAAAGTTTTTTTATCCATGGCGTTTCCTCCTGAAAAGTGTAATTCCTCCCGCAGCTAAAAGCAAGCCGCCAGATACAGGAAGCAGAGGCGATGTACTTTTCCCAGTCTCCTGTGTAGTTGATAGCTCTGTAATGGTATAAGTTCCTGCCGTATCCGCGGCAAAGCGCAGAAGCTCCCCATCGTAGGAAACATCTGTCATTTGTTCGCCAGCGTCGTTTTGGATGGTGATATCAGTATGTTCCGACTGCGGCATGTATCGAAGCCGCAATACTGTTCCCAAAAGCTGCGTAACCGGTTTGCCTGAAACCTCCACTGCAAGCACAATCTGATTGCTTTCCGGCTGGGTCAGCCTAACAGTCAGAGTATCCGTATCCGACAAGTCCAGCACTAAAAGCAGCTTGCTTGGAATACTGACGGTTACATCGCCGGAACCAAACACGACGCTTTCTTCCTCTTTACAGAGATCCTTGAGACGCAGACCGGAAATGACTGTCTGGGTAGGAGAATAGGATTCTGTAACAGTGGCAGATACCTGAGATTCTAAGCTTTTCTCCGACTGTGTAATGTTATCGTCCTGTACTGGGTTGCCTACTGTTTGGGTACTGTCCTTCGGTTTGGGTACTGTATCGTTTTTTTGCTCAGCAGAAGTACTCGCTGTTTCCCGTGTAAAGAAAGCATCGGAAAACACTGGTACTGTTGATTCAGTCGGAGTGGCAGGAGCTACGGCTGTCGGTTTCTCTGTTACGGGAACCTGTGTCTGTGAATTGCTATCGCTGTTATGACTGTCGTTACTTTGAGAGTCACCGGGGGACTCAGGAGCAGATGGAGACGGCTCATTTTCACCAGTTGAGGAATTCTGTCCTCCCTGCGGTTTCTGTTGTTCTCCTGATGAGGAGCCTGAATCCTGTGAGGGCTCATCTGTATCTGAGGAGGAATCGCTCGTATCAGGCGAATCATTATCATTACCTGAATTGCTATCCTCATTGGAATTATCGGGCGGATTTGTGGGGGTTGGAGCAGGTTGTGTACCGGTTCCTGAACCTCCTCCATTTACATCGCCGCCATCCCGGTCACCACCGGAATAATCAAGAATACTAAGCTCCCCGTCATATTGAAAGGTCAGAACACCGGTCTGACCGCCGGGATAGGTCACTTTAAGCTCATAAGTGCTTCCATAGGTAAGCACTCGCTGGGAAAGCTGGAGACCATCGGAGACAGACAGGAAGCCATCATTTAGGCTTGTCCATTCTCCGCCATCTTGCCGTAGCCATACAGCAAACTCCACCAGCTGTTCCTCCTGTGCGGCAGAAAGCACCCACGGAAAGTGCAGAAAGCCACGTCCCGCTACACAGCAGTTAATATCCGGTTCACCGGGAACCTGAATGGAAACCGCGCAAAGCTGCCGGGGCAGAGAAACACCGTCTGCCAGAGTATACTCTGTTCCAAGGTCAGGTGATGTAAAAGCATAGTACACGCCAGCCGTAACAGTATCCACGGTATCCAAAGACCATGCACCTGAGATTAAGTCATAGGGATTGCCCTCTGCGTCATAGCCGATGAAGCCTGCGATGGAATCGGCAAACCAAGTGGAAAGCTCCTCCTGCGTGGTTCCTACGGGGAATGCCACGGCATCTGTCCGATCTGGTTCATCAAAGCTGGTCAGAGTGATTGCAGCAGGCGTTACGGTAAGTAGCGGAGCAGTTACCTGTACGGAAATGAAGACCGTATTTTCTAGTCCTTCCAAAAGCGTTGCTCCGGCTGGAATGGAAATGTTTCCAATCACAGTGTAAGTACCGGGTGTCTCTGCATCCAATGTGCTGAAATCCCATGCAACAGACAATGTAAGCGGATAGGAAGAACCATCCTTTTCCGCTGTGGCAGAAATGCTGATAGAATCCAGTTGATTATGTAACTGCGTAAAGTCGGTATCGCCGCAATCCGTATGGAACGTACTTGTAAAAGCATTCGGGGTAGTATAGGAAATGATGCTGCCGGTATAGTCAAAGGTGTCAGGAACGGCGCTGTCTTCAGTTCCGTCCGCTCTGACACTGCTGTCGTCTGTACCGCCGGTTTCATCACCATCCGTGACCATATCTGCAGCGGAAGGAGTCGCGGTGTCTATACTGTCATCCGAAACAGCACCGCTTCCGCAATCGGTAACAGTATCTGTGGTTTCGGAAGGCAGAACCGCATCCTCTGCCGCCAGTACAGGCGGTGCAAGTGCTGTACAAACCAGAAAAGCGGTTAAAATCAGTGCAAGTATCTGCTTCATATTCCCTCCCCCCGCAGCGAACCGGCGGAGAGACTCAGGCGCTGCTGCTGTACCTGACGTTGCAAGCGGCGGCTGACCGGCAGCTGCTCTCCATTTTTCAGGATGAGAGAATCGCTGCCAAGCTCCCGCACCTCCTTTAGGTTAATAACAATGCCCTTAAAGCAGGACATAAACTGCGGATAGGAGCAAAGTTTATCGGTAAGCTCCGAGAAGCTGCCGGATACCGGAACGAGACAGTCCTTTAAATGGATACAAGCACAGCGGTTCTGATAATCCGCATAGAGAATCCTGTCCAGCGTGATTTCCAACAGCTGATTCCTTGTGGTAACCGTAATAGAGGGAACGCTCTGCGGCTCTGCAATCTTGCAATAGTGCAGTGCCCTTGAGAGTTTGTCCAATGTGGCTGGTTTTACGATGTAATCCGCTGCACGGACATCGTAGCTTTTTACACCAAATTCTGAGCTGGTGGTAAGGAAAATAAGATTCAGATTCTCGTCCAGCTGCCGCAGTTTCAAGGCGCAGTCCACGCCGTTTTCGTTGTTCAGATAAATATCCATAAAGACAACGTCATAGCTGCCCGGTATGTAATCGGCAAGCAATTCCCTGCCACTGTGGAATTCTGTAATTTGCATTGGTTGATGTTGATTGGTTTCATATTGCTTCAAAAGGCTGCGGAGTATTTCACACTCAGTAGCCATATCATCTACGATTGCCGCATTCATTTGAAATCCCTCCTTCTGTACATAATTATCCAGTTAACATTATACCATATATTTCAGGAAAAAAATAACCGCTTGTGCAGATTTTCGACCGCTTGATCATAACCCATTGAAAAACACTTGACAAAATGATACCCTAATAAAAACTATCATACTTCTTCGGTGGAAGAGGTGCGGTAGTTTTTTATTTGCATTTTAAGGAAGGAGGAGATCGCGTGAATGTCGCATTGTGCGCGGCGTTCTTGGAAGAGGACGTCTGGGAAAACCGTCTGGTAACGGCGGCTCTCCCACAAAAGATTGAAATTACGGAGTGTAATAGCGCAGGGGCACTTCTAAAGATACTGGAATTAAAGCCGTTTTCGCTGCTCATTGTCGTGTTAAACGGTGTGGCGGGACTGGAAGCGGTACGTCGTCTCAGAGAAAAAGCACCGGACGTTCCTCTTCTGTGGATTTCCGATGAGGATTACAGCCTGTTCGGCTATCAGTACCGTGTAACCTGTTTTCTGCGCCGGACGGTATCCGATGTTCAGCTTCGGGAAGCAGTGGCAGGATGTTTGAAGATTTCGGGAAAAGGAGAGGAGGAAACCGCAAAATGACAAAAAACATTGCGCTGTGCGGGATAGAGGAAGAACTTGTCAGTACACTGGAACACTGCGGCGAATTCCGTCTCTTACGCTTTGGTGACGAACCGGAGCGACGCGGTGATGTAAAGCTGGCGTACTTTCTGAGGGACGGTCCACCTGTAGCGTTTGCCATCGTGGGCTATCCCGGAGCAAAGGGACTTACCGCCTGTGATTATCTGCGGACACAGAACCGCGCGTTACCCATCCTTTGGCTGTGCAGCCGCAGGGAATTTGAGCCGGAAGCGAAACGGATTGGTGTAACCTTCTACGGCACCGGTCCACCGAATACGGAGCAAACAATACAAGGTATTTTAAAAACAATCCATACAAGAGTTTCTGAAGGAGGAACAACATGAAAAAACGAATTTTAAGCATATTGCTGTGCTTTTGCATGGCACTGAGCCTTCTGCCGATGTCGGCACTGGCGGCGGACGATCCGGCGGTTGAAATCGGCGGCACAGCCGTTGAAACTGGCGACTGGTACGCCCTCACGGACGAAAGCGGTACAGTAAGCACCGCGGACGCGAACGCGGACAATTGGAATGTCCATGTGACGAAAGACGATACCGATACAACCGTTACCGTGACATTAAAGGATGCCGCCATTGCAAACAATTCTTATTCTACCCATGCCATTGATGTCAACGGGTATGATTTAGAGATTGTATTGGAAGGCACAAGCAACCGAATCGGAACAGGTACCACGAACGACAACGGCTATGCTGTTTACAACAGAACTGACGGCAAGGATATCACCATCAGCGGTGCCGGGGATTTAACCCTGACGGGCTATTACGGCATATCCACCAACGGAACAGGCAGCGTGGCCGTTGACATTGACGGCAGTCTGACTGTTCAATCCCAATGGCAAATGGTCAGCTGCGGAGGGCAGCTTAATGCAACCGCAGAAAGCATTACCATGAATGGATATTACATTCAATGCTTCGGCGGCGGCGTGAGCCTTAGTGCCGAAAACGGAGATGTCAATATCAGCGGAACCGGGGATTATGGTATCAAAGTCGGAACTGACATTATGATATCCGTTCCGAAGGGCGCGGTTTCCATCAGCGGCGGAGCATATTCCTTGTATACGTCGGTAGGTAACCAAATTTCTGTTTACGCGAAAAATGACATTTCCCTGACGGAATGTGTGCAAGGAGGTGACGGAAACGAGTCACAGATTAGCCTCACCTCGCAAACCGGGGACATCACCGTCAACAGCGAGGATTATCAAGCCATCGCCGGTGTCAAAACGTATCTGGGGCTTTCAGCGCCTGAGGGTGATATTACGCTGACGGCGGAATCCTTAGGTCAAAATGTGATTGCCGGAAGCAATAGTTATGCACTGAACATTCTTGCGGGAGGCACGCTGGACGCGCAAGGGCAGGACGGTATTGCCGGTTTCGGCACGGCGGAAATCAAGGCAGAGAAGGTCAATATTGCCGCCACCGGCAACGGATATGGCATGAGCGGCGAAGACGTGTCCGTTACCAACCCTGAGGGCGGTAACTGCACGGAAATCAGCATATCCGGCGGGGGCGACGGGAGAAATGCGCTTAACACGGGGAATCTCACCCTCAAGGCGGATAGGGTGATTGTCGCCGCCGCAAGCGACGCGTCCTCCGCCATTTCTGCATACGGCAATGTCAATATTGGCGATGCGGGAATGATTATCGGAGGAACAATCGTTTCTAATGGCACAACAACTATTGCGGACGGTGTTCTGCAGGTGCAGGCGTCCGGCCCTGACATATCGTCAAGCGGTCTGGATTTAAACACTCTTCCTGCTTATTCCACCTATTACAAGGCGGGGGACGGCTATGCGCTGTTTACACCGGCGCAGAATGATACGCCCGCCGTGCTGACGCTGCACAACGCGGAAATCACCAGCAGTGACACTCCTCTGGACTTGGGCGCGGATACTATCATTAAGCTTGAGGGCAGTAACTATTTAACTAACACAAATACAGAGAGCGGCGTAGGCATTGATGCAGGCGATAACAGCTCCGGTCTGCCGCAGTCCGTCATCATACAAGGCGGCGATAATGATTCTCTGTATGTTTCCGCATGGCAATGCACCTCAAGCGTTGAGAACCTGATTATTTCCGGCGGAAAAGTCACTATGTACGGCAGCTGCTATGGAATAACTGACACCGGAAATGTGCTTTTGGAAAACGGCGCAGAAGTATCCGCTACAGGCGGAGAATACGGCGATGCGCTTTCGGTGGGTTTTCTTGAAGATGACGAAAATGAGAGTGCCGCAAGGAACCTTACCATAAACGACGGAAGCTCCCTTACCGCCTACGGATATGTCATGATTCGCGGCAATCTGGTTATGAGCGGCGAAAGCTCCTCATTTACCGCTGATGAGATAAGCTTTGTTTTAGGCGGCCTGATAATCGGCAGCGGCAGCCTCTTGACCGTTCAGCCGGGCCGTGAGTTTTATGTGCCAAATTCAACTTCCTCTGTCACCAACGAGGGAACCCTCCTCAACAACGGCACCCTTCTTCTGCCTTACGAATACAACGCCGCAGATGTCGCGGCATTGAACATCACCGGCAGCGGCGTTGTCAAGCTGTACTCCATGGGCGAATTCCCTGAGGACGACCGCTACAAGGTCTATGTAAACGGCGAATTTTACGCGGACGGCGGAGAGCTGAATGCTCAAGGCTCATTGGATCTTACAACTCCGCCCACAGAAGCCACCTATTATAAATCGTCGGCGGACGACGCATATATCATTTACACCCCGGCAACCGACAGCGAAAATGCCGTGTTGACGCTTCATGGCATGAGCAACACCGGTTATCTGCAAGGCGGCATTGTGTTACCGGATGAGCCGGTTACCGTTCGCGTGGAGGGATACAATGAAATTATTTGGATAAGCGTTTCTAAGGAAATTCACATTACCGGAAGCGGACGCTTAATCGGCAGGATTGAAAACACCGCTTCTTCCGCCGAGCTGACCATCGACAGCGGTGTGACCGCAAGCCTTATGTATTCGACAAAGACAGGCGACGTTATCACAAATACGGTGTACGGCGATTATTCGACGAATGCTGTTTATGTAACCGCAGCCGATAAGCTGGTGCTGATGCCCGGCGCGGTCTTGACCGTGAATGCCGGATATGGGGAACTTTTTTTCAGCGAGGGAGCCAGCCTTTCCGATATGAGCATCGGAACAGGCGCGTCCATTGTGAATAATAACTACATCATGCTGCCTCAGGGTACAACGGCGGCACAGATTGCGTCACTGCCCCTTTCAGGAACCGGCATTGTGCGGGTTGCGACGGCATATGAAGATGGCTCGCCCACCGCGTGGGATACCTACACCAACGACGGCGCAGCGGTGAAACAGATCGGCGATGCGGATTCAGGCCTTGACCTGACAAGCGGCGAACACAGCGGCAAAACCGTAGAAAACGACGGCTACGCTTGGAATTCAGACAGCAAAACGCTGACGTTGGGCGATGCCTATATTCCCGGGGATCTGACGCTGCCTTCCGGAACAATTGTCGACACGACTGACACTACAATAATAGGCGGAGGGCTTGGTGGAGAAGCCTACACAGCGCTGAACATAACTCTTGGCGGTCCGGCGCCTTTGACCATCAGCGGAGGCATCAGAGGAGGAACAAACGGAGATGCCGTAACCGTTCAGGGCGGCGCGCAGGTTACGGTGGGCGATGACATATTTTTAGGAGCTTCCGGCGGAGCAGACGGCACATTGACTGTCACCGGCGCGGGAACCCAACTGAACGTTTCATCCCCTTACGGCTATGCGGTGATGTGCGATACGGTGAATGTACAAAGCGGCGCGTCTATGACCGCCAACGGCGACTCCATCGGCGTGGAAGCGCTGACCGGTGTGAACGTCACCGGCGGCTCCACGCTGACCACCAACTGCGACTACGGCGTATACATCATCGGCGGAAAGCTGACAGTGGACGATACAAGCAAGCTGATTACCAACGCCACAATCGCGCCCTTCTGTATTGTGGACAGCACCTCTAACAAATCACAGAGCAATGTTCTCGCACTGGCGGGAGCCCCCTCCGGTACGGTTGTTGCGTCTGTTACAGGTACTCAAGCAAAATACTGGAGCCTTGTTGCTACCGGCGGAACCCTGTCAGTGACGGATGAAAGCAACACCCCCGTAACCCTGTCCGGTGCAAGAACAGGAAAGCTTACCTTTGTCAAGGCTGCGACATCCGGCGGAAACGATGATAACGGAGGTGGGAATAACAATAATGGCGGCGGCGCATCCGGCAGCAGCACCAGCTACACGCTAACTTTTGTAACAAACGGAGGCACGGCAATTTCCGGCGTATCCAAGGCTTCCGGCACGGTCGTTGACTTGAGCGGCTACAAGCCAACCCGCGAAGGCTATAATTTTGACGGCTGGTATGCCGACACGGCGCTGACCACTAAGGTCACCAGCGTGACCTTGACCAAAGGCACTACCGTTTACGCCAAGTGGACGGAAAAAACGGTACAGAGCGCAAATCCCTTTGTCGATGTAGCGGACAGCGCATATTATCATGACGCAGTGCTGTGGGCAACAGAAAAAGGCATTACAAGTGGCACAACAGGCACCACGTTCAGCCCGGATAAAATTTGCACCCGTGCGCAGGCGGTCACCTTCCTGTGGCGCGCCGAGGGATCACCGGAGCCGGCCTCCGCAAATTGTCCGTTTACCGACGTTTCCGCAGATGATTACTATTATAAGGCCGTCCTCTGGGCGGTGGAAAAAGGCATCGTGAAGGGTACTTCTCCAACAACCTTCAGCCCTAACGATACTGTGACACGCAGCCAGAGCATGACCTTCCTGTGGCGTGCGGCGGGAGAAACCACGTCCATATCCGCAAATCCGTTTGCAGATGTGTCTAAGGATGCCTATTACTACAATGCAGTCCTGTGGGCAGTGGAAAAGGATATCACAAAGGGTACGTCTGACACGGCATTCAGCCCCGATGGCGGCTGCACTCGTGCGCAGATCATTACCTTGCTTTATCGGTATATGGGGAAATAAAAAAATGCTCTCTCGGAATCTCAAGTGATTATTACAAAAATCAAAATAGAATAATGTGATTTGAAAAGTAATTTTTACTTAAAACCAAAGAAAAAGTGGGAGATTTTAATAAAAAAGAATCTTCAAAACCTTACAAATCAAGGGTTGGAGATTCCGAGAGAGTAAAAAACAATAGGAGGAATTTTATATGAAAAAACGGCTATTAAGCTGGATACTAACCTTAACCCTGGTGCTAAGCCTAGTGCCAGGAATGACCATAACAGCATCGGCATGGGGCAATACATCTTATGATGATCTACTTAACGCTATCAGCAATCAGACATTGCTGGATAACCGCTATGGCGGTTCTATAAATGATGATGACAGTGGATATTTTGCCATTGATGGTGATAAAATCACTAATTCAGATTCAAGGAATGCACAAATCTCTTCTGGAAATTCAACAAAGGACTTTACTTTTAAAAATCCACCCCAAAGTGATTCTTCCTGTGCCACCTTTTTTCGTATCGTTCTTAAACCAAGTGAAGCTAGTCGAATGCTAACTTTCAATGTCAATCTACCTGATAAGGGTGACTACGAATACGACGGCGTTTTCAGATTATTTATCTTTGATTCTCCGGTTCCCTATGTAGACAACAGCCCTCAACATTCTTACGCTCCACAGTTGTCTCGTGAAAAATATGCTGTCGGAGGTAGTGATCAACCTGCAATCGTCGGAGATAGCAGTCTTCTTCCAAATAGCGGAACTTATGTGCAGGAAAAAACAGGCGGGGGCGAAGCTACCTTCGGAGCAATAATCGAGCCCTCCCCTGAAAAAAAGGGTATATGTTTATCTAGTCTATGACCCTGCTCGCAATAACTGGGGCGGCGGTGATGATTCTCCTGCAACAGTCTTTGCATTAAGTGACTACAATGCACAATTTTCAATAAGTGACCTTAATCTTTATGAGGAAGTTCCAGACACCTTAGAGGTTGTAGCCGATAATAACTACTTAGTGAGAGAAACCATCAATGGCACTAGCACTATCCATACCGCAAACTATAATAAGGAGATATATTACCATGATGAGAACCGCCCTACTCTAGAACTTTTAACTCTTGCCGGTAAATCTCCTTATTTATTCTCTAACAATTCCAACAGCTACACTGCAACGAAAACTACTCTAAATTACCAAGGCAGTGGAGCAAATTTACAAAGCGTCAGTCAATCGGGTAGTACCGCTGGTATCTCTTCTGCCTTAGCGGGTCTAGCTGGTCAGGGTTTATACTTAGGTAATGCTACGAATGATGGTACTTGGAATACTTCAGAAAATGCTCTGACAGTAAATGGCGAAATGTCAGTACCTCTATATTCCGCAACGAAAGACATTTTCCTTACTATTAATGGTGAGAACATCTCTTCTGTAACATTTAATGGCATTACCGCTGCAAAAAAAGATAACTCCTATACACTTAGGATACCGAAAGAGACATATGGAGAGACACTCATTAACACCAGTGCCCCGTCATCACTAAAATTTAATACAGATACAACAGAAAAACAATCTGTAGCGCTAACTTTTAATAACGACAGCAACACCCTTGGCAATTCTCAGAAATTAACTTATGGAGATAATCTTTGCGATTTGCTAAAAGTAACATATGACGGTCAGCCCGTAAATGAGGAAGGTGTTTTCTCATGGAGTTTATTGGAGGGTAGTGCGCAGCATATTGATGCCTCTGGCATGGCTTTCGCTGGAAATAATGTGAAAGAACGCTATAAGGTGACTTTCAGTAGCTCATCCTACTATGGAGAAGCGGAGCTATCTCTATATAATTGCAATATTGACAAGCGAGCCCTTACAATGACACTTGGAGGTGAATTGGTAAAGCAATATGACGGAACAACGTATCTGGACAGCACTCCTTACAATGTTACATGTTTATTCCATGGATATTTAAGTAAAGATGCTGACATCTTTGAAAATATAAAAACATTAAGTGAAGTCAGACTACCGGATAAAGAAATGATCTCCACCTTTTCTAACCCTGATGCTGGAACAGGAATTAATGTAGTCTTTAGTAACTATGGATTTTATAGATTGGAACGTGATGTATACCCCATCCTTAAAAATTATTATATTGAGGAGGGAGTATCTGGAAATGTAGGTACGATTAAGCCTAAAAAATTAACACAGGTTAATGGACTCAGTATTCTTCCTAGAGCATACGAGGTGGGTAATAAAAAGGTTGAATTAATTGTAGAAAATCTTACTTTATCAGAAGAAGAGATTCTGGAACGAGACAAAGGCAAAATCGGTGTTGCTTTAAAATCCAGTATAAATCCAAAGGAATTTGAACGTGAAAATGACTTGGTTGGAACTTATTATGTAACAATTTACTTCCAGGACAACTTTGAATTAACTGGAGAAAATTCGAAAAATTATACTTTTTCAGAACTAACTAACTTAACTATGGTGAAAAGCTTGGTCTACACTGAGACATACAGTCCTAAACTTCTGTTTTATCTACCAGATGATTCTTCGAATCAATTCGAAAACTATACTGCCACCTACACAGGAGAGGCCATTGAGCCTTACATTGTGACTGCCGATAATCGTTACTATATGTATGCTCTCAAGGAATACTGCGATATAGAATACAGTAACAATATTGAGCCAGGCACTGCCACCGTAACCATACGAAACAAAGACCAGAGATATGCCGAGGGAGGTAATCTTGTATTCTTTACTACGACCTCCGCCAGCTTCACAATTCAACAATTGGAAACAACGGAAGCAGCCGTTCTGGCAGACACCAATAAGGGCAATGATAACTGGTACATCGGCGATGTAACTGTCAATGCCCCAAATGGGTTTCAGATTTCAAAAGAAATAGGGCAAAATGCAAATTGGCAAAACTTCCTTACTGTCACTGAGGATATGAATGGCAGTTACACCTATTATCTCAAAAAGACTGCGGACGGCAGTGTCACCGCATCTAAGACTATTGAGATTAAGCGAGATTCAACGGCACCTACAATATCAGCAATCAACAATTCAAATATAACTGACAATGCAGCAATCGTTACCGTAAATGCCAATGACGACGGTTCTGACATAGCCAGCTATGAACTGTCTAAAACCAGCGGCGGCAGTGAACCTACAATCACCAGTGGTGACAACGGTGTATTTAGCATTTCAAATCTGTCTCCTAACACACAATACGACTTTACCGCAACGGTCAAGGATAAGGCAGGCAATATGACTACACAGGATTTAAGCTTTACCACTGAAAAAGCACTGCCTGCTGGTGGCGAGCCAAGTTTTAACAGTGCAGTTTATGGAACTCCCTTAAGCAACCTTACTATTGATTCTGGGACATCTGGCATAGCGGGAAGCTGGGTATTGGATGACAAAATCAACAATGCAGACAGTATTTATCCAACTGTAAACGATACAACAGAATACACTGTCGTGTTTATACCTTCTGAAAATCCTGACAGCTACGGTCAATTAACGCGCAAGCTGAAACCGACTATCCTACCGAAAGAACTAACTCTCTCCGAGGTCACCGGTTCGAATAAAAAGTATGATGGCGAAAATACAGTGGCTATCACAAATGCCAAACTAAATGGCATTATAAATTCTGATGAGGTCTATGTAGACACCAATGGATTGACAGGAACCCTTAATGGCTCTGACGCAGGCACTTACAATGCAATTAACATTGGCAACATGACACTGGCAGGGCCAATGGCAGGCAACTATACTCTAAAGCAGCCGGTTGAAGAAATCTCCACAACAGTAGAAATCTTGAAAGCTGACGCATTTACCTTGAACAGCCCTGCAACAATGGTAAAGAATCAAGATAACTACGCCCTACGTCTTGACCTGACTCAAACCAGTGGTTATCCGCTGACTCCTGGCGGTACGCCTGTATTTACGGTTACCAGTAACAGTTATAACTCCCTAAGCAGTGCAACTATGGAGGGAAATACGCTCATTCTTGTAGTAAACAAAATGCAGAACTATACCTCTGATGCCGTAACCATCGATGTTACGGGTATGGATAACTATGAGAACAGTACTATCACTGTGAATGTAGATTATACTGACAAAGTCCCTGTAACTATTTCAGGTGTAACTGTAACAGATAAATCTTATGACGGTAATGAAATCAGTTATTCTGGTACACCTGTTTCCACTTCAAATGATACGGAAATAACTCCTTCTGGTTATACCTATACCTGGCAAACAGCCAGTGGACAAACTTTATCTGCGGCTCCTAAGAATGCAGGTAACTATAAGTTGATTATTTCGGTGGACAACAACGACCCAGCTTACATGGGTAGTGAAGTAGTGAACTTTACCATCAGTAAGGCTACCATCAACATCACTGCAGACAACAAAACTGCATATATAAACGATACAAAACCAACTTTAACTTATACCGTGTCTGGTCTTGCACCAAACGAAGAATTAAAAAAGCTCCCAAACCTTACCTGTGATTCAGATATGGGGAAAAGTAATACTTACACAATAGCTGTCAGCGACGCAGCTGTACCGGAAGGGGACAACTACAATGAAAAAATTATATATCATAACGGAGTGTTGACTGTAATCAAATCGTCTTCCGGCGGCTCATCGGGTGGATCTTCCGGCGGTTCGTCGGGCGGATCTTCTGCCAGTGCTTCCACTGCTCTGGTTTCAAGTGATTTCGGAACGGTTAGTGTGTCTGCCACTGTCTCTAACAGCACGGCAACAATTTCTGTCACGGACACGCAGCTTTCAATGATTGCTTCCGCAGCTAAGAACACCGGCACAATGAAAATCAATGTATCCGCTCTCGATGTCAATGCCATAGTTATCCCATCTAAGCTTGTTTCGGCAGTGGATAACGCATCTACCTCCGCAAGTCTTGAAGTTGTGCTTTCAAACGGTACTGTGACCCTTGACAAAACTGCGCTTAATGCCATCAAAGACAAGGGTGACGTAAAGAGTTCCGTTGAGGCTGTGGATCATGCAAAGCTCAGCGATACGCAGAAAGAGGCACTTGGCAAGCAGACAAATACGGCGGTTGTCGTTGACGTAAACATCTATGTGAATGGCACCAAGACCAGCACGTTTCATAATGGCAAGATTCATGTTTCTGTACCGTACATGCTGAAATCCGGCGAAAACGCAGACAGCATCACAGTCTGGTTCATCAATGACGATGGCACAATTGAGCCGAAGAGTGGTACGTACAACGATGGAACGGTAGAATTTACAACTGACCACTTGTCTCAGTATCTGATTGTAAGCTTCCCGTTTGCGGACGTAGACCAAAATACATGGAGCTATGGAAGCGTGGCTTACGCCTACAACAACGGCCTATTCTCAGGTACTTCCGCTACCACTTTCAGTCCCAACACGGCTATGACTCGCCAGATGATTTGGATGGTGCTTGCACGAATGGATGGCAGGATGCCAACCGATATGGACGATGCTCGTCATTGGGCAATGGAAAATGGTATTTCTGACGGGTCTAGCCCTACAAACTCCATCAACCGCGAACAGCTGGCGGCGATACTCTATCGCTATGCTGCTTATAAAAAGTATGACACCACACAGGGCGGCATGGCTATTCGGGAATTCGCAGACTATGACGGTGTTTCTGTCTATGCGCAGACCTCGCTCAGCTGGGCAGTTAATGTCGGGCTAATAAAGGGTAGCAACAATAAACTGATGCCTCACGGCGATGCTACCCGTGCGCAAGTTGCGGCAATCCTCATGCGCCTTATTCAAAATACAGAGAAGTAGGCGGCAAGGGTTTGATTCAGCGGCTATCATGCCCTTGAATCTGATTGCTCTTCGTAGCCAGTACGCTTAAATCGAAGGCTATGAGGTTGTTGTAAGCAGTATATAACAAAGAAAATAAGAAGTTAACATCAAAGAACGCACAGGTTTTATCCTGTGCGTTCTTTTGCGGTATGGGGAAAATCACTCGGAATAAAATCTGCGGCACAACTCATGAGAAAAGCTGTCAAAGCAGGTATCCAACCCTATTTTTTGAAGATATTCAATATACTCCGGAAGTGCTTTTGAAAAATACATATAGCAATACCGCTCTAAAAGCCAGTCCATAAACCGCATGGGTGCACAATGAAAAGCCAGAAGCATGTATTCAATGTGCAGATATTTATATTCCTTTCCACTTGGTGTTTCGTCAAAAAATACCTTATAAACGGAACCGATAATATTAAACCGTTCCTGATAGTGGTTGGCATGTTTCTCTAAGGCCATGACCTCCGACCGCAATGTTTCCGATTCGTTATCTCGAATAATCTGCTCACAATATCGGCAGAAATCGGCCTCTGATTGAAACAGAGGTTTTCCATCTTCACCAAGCAAGTTGTCTGTTTTCAATTTATCAAAAATTACTTTGCTGTATTCTGAAATAATTGAATTTTCCATGTCCCCTCCACCGTTTCCTAGCCAGTTTCCATAATTATAGCAAACAAGCCCTTTAAATTCAATTGATGTGTATTTTGAAAGTGCCCTGCCGAAAAATCAGCAGAGCACTTCGGTTTATTTGCAAATCAGGTTACGAAGCACGCACTCGTCTGCAATTTCCTGCGCCAGTTCAGATAAGCGAATACGTTTCATTGTATCGTATTCTGGCATAGGGTGTGCTTTCAGATAATCGGCACGGACACGTTCTGTCATTTCAAAGGCGGTCTTTTCTATGGTCATGCAATGTTCTGCCAGCTTACCCGTCAAAAGCAGTTCACGGTACATCCCGAATTTTTGTTCGTGCAGATAATTTAGACGAAGTCGCCCGTATTTGCCTAAGCTGTCAAGCTCGGCTTTTCCGTCAATTTCAATGTTGGGATATAACAGTCCATCAATTTCAGTGTACTCAAATTCAAACTTTGCCATAAAGCAAATCCTCCAATAAAGATTATTTACAATTCATCGGTAATCGTTCTGCTGTGTGCTAAACAATTATGATTTTTGTAAACATCCTTATTGGAGGACTGCATTAGAGGTAACCTTTTATTTTTCTATACTATATCTTAATACATTCCATCTCATTGCTTAAACACCATGTTTTAATTTGAAATTTATGTATCAATGATGTATCATGTCAATTAACTGATAGATACTGCTTTGGATAGGAGGTTGCTTATGCAAATGACCTATATTGGACATAATCATGTCCATGACATGGATTTTAAAATTGAACGTCCCGATGGATGTGGTGATTATCTTGCGCTGCTTATAAAAAGCCCTGCTTTATTTCATGTGAATGGACAAGATGTATATACCTCTCCTAATATATTTTTTCTATACCAAAAAGGAACACCTCAATATTATGAGGCTTACAAACAGCCTTTTTCTAATGATTGGTTTAATTTTACACTTGATGCTGGTGATGAGGATTTCTTGAAAAAGCTACATATTCCATTTGAAAAGCCTATTCCCATCAATAACATGCAATACTTTTCTTTGCTGATTAAAAATATGACATATGAATATTACGCTGGGCAGAATTATGGCCGTGAAGCATTAGACCATTATATGAGGCTTTTTTTATTAAAAATAGCTCAGGTCATACCCTCTCTTAATAAGGGCATTGAAAAGATTCATCATGACAAATTCTCTCTCTTACGTAGCAAGATTTATAGCGCACCTTATGAGAAATGGTGCATTGAGGGTTTAGCACATGAGGCTACGCTTAGTCCTTACTATTTTCAGCGTTTATACAAAAAAAACTTTGGCGTCACATGCTTAAAAGATATTATTAATGCGCGTATTGAATATGCTAAATACTACTTATCACAAACCAATCTTTCTATTAAATATATTGCTGAAACTTGTGGCTATGAAAATGATGTACACTTTATGCGTCAATTTAAATCTAGCACAGGTTTGACTCCTAGTGAGTTTCGCTTACAACAATACAAATCTTAAAAAAGCATTTTTCATCAGTAAACAAGCAAGATTAGTCATTGTTAAGACTTTTTGTTAAGGCTATCATTAATTTATATGGATTAAGAAAGAGGTGGAACAAATGAGTTTTTCTAAAGATTTTATGTGGGGCGTGGCAACTGCTGCTTATCAAATAGAAGGTGCTTATAATGAAGATGGAAAAGGACTTGGAATCTGGGATACCTACTCTAGACTTCCTAACACCATAAAAAACGGAGAAAATGGGGATATAAGCTGTAATCACTATCACCTTTATAAAAACGATATTAAGCTTATGAAGGAAATGGGGATCAAGAACTACCGTTTCTCGATTAGTTGGCCTCGTGTATTTCCAGATGGCATAGGTAAAGTGAATAAGCAAGGTTTAGAGTTTTATTCTGACTTAGTGGATACCTTATTAGAAAATGGGATTACTCCTTTAGTGACGCTCTACCATTGGAATTTACCCAATGCCTTGCAAAGAAAAGGAGGGTGGTTAAACCCAGAAAGTAGTGATTGGTTTGCTGACTATACAAAGGTGATCGTTGACCATCTTTCTGACCGCGTAACTTATTGGATTACGATTAATGAACCTCAAGTTTTCGTAGGATTAGGTTATAAAGATGGGGTGCATGCGCCGTTTTATAAACTTCCTACAAGTGAACTGACACAAATGTCTCACAACATTCTTTTAGCTCATGGAAAAGCTGTTAGAACCATTAGACAGTATGCAAAGAAAAAAGCGATTATTGGCTTTGCTCCAACAGGTCCTTGTTCTATTCCTCATTCAAGATCAACAGAGGATATTGAAGTAGCTAGAAAGTGTAGCTTTGCCCTGGATCGAGATAACTTTATCTTTACTAATAGCTGGTGGGGTGACCCTATTGTATTTGGTCAATATCCAGAGGAAGCCCATAAAGCCTTGGGAGAGGATATGCCTTCCATTAATCCAGGAGATATGGCTATTATCTCAGAGCCTATTGATTTTTATGGTGCTAATATTTATCAATCTCAAAATGCCTTTGCTACTCCCAAATATCCAGGGCAACCAGTAACGAGTTTAGGATGGGCAATTACACCAGAAGTTTTATATTGGTCACCTAAATTTTTATATGAGCGGTACAAATTACCTATTTTAATTACTGAAAATGGTATGGCAGGTTGTGACTTAGTCCATCTAGATGGCAGGGTCCATGATGACTATCGTATTGATTTCTTGACGCGTTATATTAGTGCTTTAAAACAAGCTGTTGAAGATGGCATAGAAGTGATGGGATATATGCATTGGTCATTTCTAGATAACTTTGAATGGGCAAAGGGTTATGCACCTCGATTCGGTCTTGTGTATGTTGATTATCTTACACAACGTCGTATCATCAAAAACTCAGGTTATTGGTATAAAAAGGTTATGGGTACAAATGGCGAAAGTTTATAAATTATTTCTAAGAACCTATTAAGCTTGTTACATAAAAACAGAGAATTGCTGAGAGTACTGTAAGCTGTTCCCTGCCAAGTAGACAATTAAAAAATAAAAATCTTTTCTGCCAGTAGGTATAATCTACTGGCAGTTTTTATGATGCTTTAAATACATGTCACGTTTTTCACTGGGGCTAACACGCCTAAATGTTTATGTACCATCTATAATATGTTAATCGAGACACATCACTAAGCTTGCATAATACACAGATAGTTTTAAAAAATTACGTGGATATTTTAAGAAAAACAGTAGAAAAATATAATTTGAAAATTGCAAAATATATATATTTCAATTATAGTTAATATAAGCAAGGGGAAAATAAAATGACAAGAAGCGGGTTTGAAAAGAAAGGGGAGAAGAAATGAAAGGATTTAAATCATTAGGAGCTGTAGTTGGATTAAGTGTATTATTGACTAGTACTATTATTTTAGGCGCAAGAACCAATCAAGAGACAAAGCTTGTACCTATAAAAGACGAAGCAGAATTAGTAAGGCTATTAACAGATAAAAAAATACTTGTAGAACCAGAAACTTTAAGTGAGTACGAAGTACTCAGAGGATTAGAAAACACTATACCTAATACACAGGACATTGTAGCCAATGATCAGACTAGCGATATGAAAAGTGCCACATCAGAAGGTGGTTATTCAGAAACTAATATTCAAGAGCAAGGAGTGGATGAAGATGATGTACTAAAAAATGATGATAGGTACATCTATAAACTAGTAGACCGTAGTAAGATTATGATTATGGATACTCAACCTAGTTTGCATATTATAGGGAAGATAGAAAGCGATAGAGTTCAGTTTAGCAGCATGTTTTTAGAGGGTAATCAGCTTATTGTCATAGGTAGTGAAGGACGTCGTTATGAACCTAGAGAAATTCCAATTACTTTAAAAAATGGTGAAGTGGTTAATCAAATCGCTAGGCAGTATACCAATATTAGCATATACGATGTAGGCAATAAAAAAGAACCAAGGTTAAAACGTGAAATTGTTGTACAAGGCAATAAACATACAATGAGAAAAATCGAAGATAAGCTTTATTTGGTTACAGAAAGTATGATTATGAGGAAAGCAAATAATGCTTATACAAAGGAAGACATATTGCCAGCTTATAAGGATAGCTTGCAAGGAGAAGAACTACAATTTGCTAAGCCTAACCAGATTTATGATGTCCCCTGGGCTCAAACTAGATATATGTTAAATACAACTATATTAACAACAATAGATTTAAAACAAAATAAACCTACAGAGCTGAAAATGCTTTTAGGAGCTATAGGTAATGTTTATATGGATAAAGAAGCAATGTTTCTAGAAATCTATGGTGACTATACTACCATTAGTCGCTTTAATGTGGAAGGACAGAGTTTAAAGTATGTAGGAACAGGTGTTATAGAAGGCAGGTTATATAATCAATTTGCTATGGATTTATACGATAACTATTTACGCGTAGCCACCACTAGCTATAATCAGCAAACGTATGAAACCATAAATAATCTATTTATCTTTGATAAACAAATGAATCAAGTAAGCAGCTTAACAGGTTTGGCTCCTACTGAACGTATTTATAGTGCTAGATTTGAAGGGAAAACAGGGTATTTAGTAACGTATAAGCAAATGGATCCTTTGTTTGTACTAGACTTAAGTAATCCTAAAGAACCAAAGGTAAAAGGGCAATTAAAAATTCCAGGAGTAAGTACTTATCTCCATCCCATTGCAGAAAATTTAGTAGTTGGTATTGGAATAGCTACGATGGATGAAGAAGAAGGTGGCAATCAATATAGCAATGCTTCGACCCTTCAAGCAGGAATTAAACTATCCCTTTTTGATGTGAGTAATCCAAACGAACCAAAAGAAGTGAATAAAATTATTCTAGGAACTAGAGGGAGCTACAGCAGTGCCCAATATAATCACAAAGCAGTTACTGTGCATAAGGGAAAAGCAATGCTAGCTATTCCTGTTACTATTATTTATAATAAAGAAAAAAACTTAGAAAATTTTTATGGCGCTTATGTGTTTGCAGTAGAAAATGGTAAGTTGGTAGGAAAAGCTAAACTAGGAAGGCTTACTAATAGCTATGGGTATTATTATGGCTATAATGAAGATCGAGTGTGTTACATAGGTAACAAACTTTACTACTTATATGAAGATAAAATAAATGAGTATGAAATAAGTAACTTTAAACGACTTCAAACTTTAACAATGCAATAAAATAATTGTTACTTTCTTTAGAGGGGAGTATAATGTTGATTAAGAATTAAGAATTAAGAATTAAGAATTAAGAATTAAGAATTAAGAATTAAGAATTAAGAACTAAGATAAATAAGAAATAGCAAGGGAGCTTGTGGGAGCAGGCTGAGAGGAAGTCATCTAACTTCGACCTTTATAACCTGATTTGGATAATACCAGCGAAGGGAGCAACCAGTGAACTCATAGTAGGTCATACCCTAATGGTATGGCCTACTATTTTTAATTTTATAAAAAATAAAGAAGGAGAAAGTCAATGCTTGATGATGTGATTGAGAAAGTAAGAAGACAAGTACCACTTATACATTGTATTACAAATTATGTAACAGTTAATGATGTAGCTAATAGCTTATTAGCAGCTGGTGGTTCGCCTATTATGGCAGATGATTTAGGAGAAGTAGAAGAAATGACAAGCTTATGTCAAGGTTTAGTCCTTAATATTGGAACGCTTAATCGAAGAACAACAGCTTCTATGCTCTCCGCTGGGAAAAAAGCTAATGAATTAGGACACGTAGTGGTACTAGATCCAGTAGGAGCAGGTGCTTCAAAGCTACGTACAGAAACAGCTCTTCAGCTAATAAAAGAGATTCACTTTGATGTTATTAGAGGGAATATTTCAGAGATTAAAACTTTAGTCTTTGGTGATGGGAATACACAAGGTGTAGATGCCGCAGAAGGTGATGTTGTAACAGAAGAGAATTTAGATGAAATGATTTGTTTTGCTAGAAAGTTAAGTGAAAGGACAGGGGCTATTATTGCTATTACAGGAGCTATTGATCTTGTGGTAAATACCAGTAAAGCTTATGTAATTCGTAATGGTAACCCATTAATGGCCAAGATTACAGGGACAGGCTGTATGCTCACAGGCATTATGGCAGCTTATGTAGCAGCTCATAGGGAAAAGGCTATAGAAGCGGCGGTGATGGCCATAAGTGCTATGGGATATTGCGGAGAAATTGCTTATGAAAAATTAAAGCAAATAGAGGGAGGAACCTCGACCTATAAAATGCTAATGATTGATGAGATAAGTAAACTAACTGATGAAAAACTAAAAGGGGGTTGTAAAATTGAAGTGCGATAAAAAGGATTTATTACTTTATGCTGTAACAGATAGAAGCTGGGTAGGTAAAGTCAGCTTAGAAGAGCAAGTCAAAGAAGCTTTAGAAGCTGGAGTTACTTTTTTACAACTAAGAGAAAAAGAGTTGTCAAAGGAAGCCTTTATTGAAGAAGCAAAAAGAATAAAAAAGCTAACAGATATTTACCATATTCCTTTTATCATTAATGATGAAGTAGAAGTTGCCTTAGCAGTAAATGCAGATGGTGTCCATGTTGGTCAAAAAGACATGGAAGTGGGAGATGTGAGAGCATTAATAGGACCAGATAAAATCTTAGGAGTGTCAGCTCAAACAGTAGAGCAGGCTATATGTGCAGAAGCCAGAGGAGCTGATTACCTAGGTGTAGGTGCTGTGTTTTCTACTTCAACTAAGCAAGATGCAAAAGGTGTATCCTTTGAAACCTTAAAAGCCATTTGTAATGCTGTACATATTCCAGTTATTGCAATAGGGGGGATTACCAAGGATAATATGGTGCAATTAAAAGATTCAGGGATTGTAGGTGTAGCAGTGGTATCCGCTATATTTGCTAGTCAAAACATAAGAGAAGCAACCTGTGCCTTAAAGGAGAAAGCAGAGCAAGTAATAGGTAGGTGAAATAGAAATTTGTCGGTGGCTTTACTAGGCTATTTGGGCGGAACTGAGAGAGGGTGACTATCCTACGTGGCTTGGCTCCGCATTTTCAGTAGGCACTAAGCTCACTTTTTTGGATGAACGCCCACAAACTCGGTTCCCTCAAACACGTGGGCTAAGTGCCATCCAAAACGTTCGCTAAGTGCCTACTGAAAATACTCCGAAGTCACCCCGCTAGGACAGCCACCCTCTCTCAGTTCTACCAGCAATAACGCGTAAAGCACCTTCCTTAAGTGTTTTAAAGAAAAAAATAAATTACTGTCGTTACGCTTTCTTTCCAGGTCGCCTCAATGTCAGGGATGTTTATGAGGTCAATAATGCTTGTAAGAAATGAGTGGAGAGGGCTATCTGGAAGGGTGACTTGGGAGAGTTTTTTAGAGGCACTTGGCGAGTGCTTTGGATGGTTTTTAGCGCGAGTGTTTGACCAACGGGAGTTTTCGCACGTTCATCCAAATAAGCGAGCCTAGTGCCTCAAAAAACTTGAACCGGAACACTGGAAGATAGCCCTCTTCACTCATTTCCGCCCAGTAGCATTCCTCATAAATGCCCCGACAAATTTCTATTTATGGTACCAATTGAATGGATAGTTATCAAAGAATAATAAAGATAAAGGGGTAATGAGATGAAAAAAATATTGACGATTGCGGGTTCAGATTGTAGTGGTGGTGCTGGCATTCAAGCTGATATGAAGACGATTACGGCGCATAAGATGTATGCCATGAGCGTGATTACAGCTTTAACAGCTCAAAATACCACAGGCGTTTATGGTGTAGTGGATGTAGCAGCTGATTTTGTGGGAAAACAGTTAGATGCTATTTTTACAGATATTGTACCTGATGCTGTAAAGATTGGTATGGTATCTAATGAAGGAATTATTAAAGTAATTGTAGAAAAACTTGTACAGTATGATGCAAAACACATTGTAGTAGATCCAGTCATGGTGGCTACTAGTGGTGGTAAACTATTAAATCTAGGTGCAGAGAGGGCTTTAGTAGAGAAGCTCTTACCATTAGCTGAAGTCATTACTCCTAATATTCCAGAAGCTGAATGCTTATGTGGTTTTTCGGTTCAAAGCAAAGAGGATATGTTAAAAGCAGCTGAAGTGATTTCAAATAACTTGTCAGGGGCTGTACTTATTAAAGGAGGGCATTTCACAGAAGGTGCTGATGACCTATTATATAACAAAGGAAAAGCGCTATGGATTGTAGGAGAAAGAATTGCTACAGATAATACCCATGGGACAGGGTGTACATTATCTTCAGCTATAGCATGTAACTTGGCAGTAGATTTCACTCTAGCTGAAAGCATAGAAAAAGCAAAGTTTTATGTAAGAGGTGCATTAGAAGATGGGTTAAATCTAGGTAAAGGGAACGGGCCTTTAAATCATTGCTATAACCTCAATAAAAGATAAACAAGTTGATAGATTAAATCTCCAATAAACATGAAGTAGGTGCAGACTACTAAGTGTTTATTGGAGGTTTTCTGCTTTACTCAGCAGGTGTATTTCTAGATACCCATTGATTGTTAGTAGCAGATTTCTTTGCTTTATCGTGAAAATATTTAGTGCCTTCGGTGCTTTGATTAGATGAATCACTGCACCATTCATTATTAGTAGGTGATTTAGGTGCCTTGGAATTACTCATAATATGTGGCCTCCAATATGATTGAGTTTGAGAGTACATATTTATTATGATGCAAGGACGCTAAAAACATACCGGAAAATCATGGTTGAAGGCAAAGTGATGTTTTTAATAAAAAGTGGAAGCTTTGACTCATGTAACTAAGTTACAGAGATAAAAGCCATTTATTAATAAGATAAAAGTAATTAGAAAAAAGGAGGACATTTATGGCAATCCAAAAAAGAAAAAGATATGCAAGTGTATTAGAGAAAGAATGCGTGGCTTGTGGCACTTGTATTTTAGTATGCCCTAAATTAGCCATTACAGTACCGAGAGGCATTTATGCAGAGGTGAACACAGATTTATGCATAGGCTGTGGGCTTTGTAAAAAAGCGTGTCCAGCCTCTGTGATTGAAATGATTACAAATTTAGCAGAAGAGGAGATTAATAAAAATGAAAAAGAAAGAATGGTATAATTATTTATGGATTTTCTCTTCAATCTATTTGATTTTAGGGTTTATTAATATTCTTTTTGCATGGGTAGGATTAATTTGTTTCTTTGTTCCACTTATTATTTCCATAGTAAAAGGAAATAAGACTTATTGTAATAAGTATTGTGGTAGAGGGCAACTGTTTGAAGTTTTAGGCAATAAGCTAAAGTTATCTAGAAGAAAAGATATTCCTGCTTTTCTTAGAGCTAAATGGTTTCGCTATGGCTTTCTCATTTTTTTCTTAACCATGTTTGTGAATATGCTATTTATAACCTATTTAGTCTTTGCAGGAAATAAGGGTTTAAAAGAAGTTGTTACTTTGCTGTGGACGTTTAAGTTACCGTGGAACTGGGCTTATACAGAAAATATAGTAGCACCTTGGATAGCACAATTTGCGTTTGGCTTTTATAGTGTGATGTTAACCTCAAGTGTGATGGGCATCATAACAATGGTATTATTTAAGCCACGATCATGGTGTGTTTATTGCCCTATGGGTACTATGACACAAATGATTTGTAGAGGAAAACATCATTGATTTTAAAAGTAGCTGTTGCAAAAGGAAGGTGTTTGCAACAGCTACTTTTATACTTATAGACGATTGGATTATACAAGGATAAAATATATATCTTACATCAAATAAAATACATTTTAGTAAAAAATTAAACAATTATAAATAAATTTGATGACAAAATAAATAATATGTTGATATAATCAGTTTACACATTATTTAAACGAGGTGACTGGATGCTAGAATTGCTTTATTTAGAGGTAGATATATTAGGAATTGTTATTTTGATGATGTTGTTATTTAATCTCATAAAAAATCAGAGGAGAAAGATGCTACTCGACCAAAATTTATTTGCACTATTATTGATAACCAATCTATTTCTATTAATATGTGATGCGGTCATGTATCTTTTAAATCATAGACAATTTGCTTATGCCAGAGAATGGAATATAGTTATTACAACCATCTACTTTATTTTAAGTCCATTAATTTGCTTTTTTTGGCTGCTTTATAATGATTATAAAATAAATCAGAATAAGAAAAGATTATTAAAATATATGCCTATATATGTTATTCCCACTATAATAAGTACCTTTCTAACATTATTAAGCCCTATTACGGGATGGATTTATGCTATTGATAAATATAATGATTATCACAAGGGGAGTCTATTTATAGGCATTCCTCTTTTGGCATTTACTTATTTATTTTATGCGGCTTATTTAACCATAAAAAAAGGGAAGGAAAGTGATGATTTAACAAAAAAGGAATTATATCATTATATGCTTATACTTCCTATAGTCCCCTTTATTGGAAGTGTTGTGCAGTCATTTATATGTGGCGTATCGATTACTTGGATTTTGGTTACGTTGACGTTGCTAAATATGTATATTAATATACAAAATCATCAAATTTACACAGATCAGTTAACAGGTTTGTATAATAGAAAATTTATTGAAAACTACTTGTTAAATAATATGCAAAAGCCTAAGGATGGAATATTATTTGCATTATTTATTGATGTAGATAAATTTAAAGGTATTAATGATACCTTTGGTCATTTAATAGGGGATAAAGCACTTATTCAAATTGCTACTATTTTGAAGAGAGCTTGCAGTGTGAAAAAGGATTATTTAGCCAGAATGGGTGGAGATGAATTCCTTATTGTGGGGCGAAGAGCTAGTAGAGATGAAGTTGAGGCAATGACAAGGCAAATACAAGAACGAGTCGAAATATTTAATAAATCTGGACAAGCAGAATATATACTTTCCCTCAGTATGGGATATACCGTATTTGGTGAAAATAATATCCATACGATGGATGCATTTATTAATGGAGCAGATAAGCAAATGTATTGTCATAAACACTCAAAGTAGTCAAAATGCAAATCGAATAGTAAAGTAAGTTCAAAGGAAGTATCATATATGAACGTCAATAATAATAGAGGAGTGTACTAAATGCGTGATGCATTAGTTACACTTCTTTTTTGTTTGTGAAAATAAATATTTTTGAGTATGACTAAAGTCAGAAAGTCATATGACCAAAACATATGACCAAGGTTAGTTACCTAGCCAGGCGGCTTTCGATACAATAATCATGTAGAAGCAGGGAGGCGCGAAAATGAGGATTTTACTAAAGTATACGATTAAATCTATGTTAGAGAAGAAGTCTAGGACCTTTTTAATTATATTAGCCATTAGTTTAGCTGGTGCTTTATTTTTAGCTTCTAGTCAGCTATCAGATAGTATTACTAGGATGTATGAAAATAATTTAAGGCAGGAGATAGGACAGGTAGATGTGGTTGTTAAGCCTAATAATCAATCTCCTTCGTCTTTTATAAACCCGCATTTAATGAGTGAAGTAAAAGAAAGCAAGGTGATTCCTTATGTAGGTGGTATGGGGGCATATAAGATAGGTGTTAATACCTATGAAAACATCAGTATTAACGGCTATGAATTAGAGGATTATAAGGCCATTAATAAACTGAGTTTAGTGGCAAACAGTCAGGTAGAACCTTTCACTGGACCTAAAATCATTGTGAGTGAAAAAGCGGCAAAGCATTATGGGTTATTAGTAGGAGAAAGTATAACACTTAAAATAAATGGTGTTAATAGAAAGCTCATGATAGCAGGAATTGCTGAAAGACAAGGGATTTTCGCAGGTGAGGGAAATGGTTATACCAGTATAATGCCTATGGAGACTTTAAGTGAATATATGGGTGGTAATGGAAAGCCTACAGCTTTGTATGTTCAATTGCAGGAAGGCATAAGTGAGGAGCAGCTGATAGGAACATTAAAAAGTATCTATTCACGTTATGATGTGGAAGCAGTTTTGGATAAAGCGGTTTTTAAAGAAAGCATTGCTTGGATGACAGACCCTTTTATGCTTATGACATATATGGTCATCTTTATGAGTTGTTTTATTATTTATTCTTCCTTTAAAGTCATTATGCTAGAAAAGTTGCCAATGATGGGCACCTTTAGAAGCATTGGTGCTAGTAAAAGAAAGATGAATCAAGTACTGCTTTTGGAAACTTGCTTTTATGGCGTAGTAGGCGGCTTAGTAGCAGTTATCTTAGGCATAGGCATTTTATACATCTTAACCTGGGTGATGTCTTCTAGTTATATTTCAGGGAAGGTAGAAATGAGTATTACATCTATAAGTTGTCTTTTAACGTTTGTGTTAGCCAACGTCATTGCTTTCTTTAGTACACTAGTACCTATTTTAAGCACGAATCATATTTCATTAAAGGACATTATTTTAAATATAAAAGCTCACAAATCTCAGAAGCGTTTTAGAAGTTTTTTAGAGGGAAGTGGCCTTATTGTTTTTGGTTTTATTTTAGGGAGAATGGAAAGTCCAAGTATAGGAACGGTATATGCAGTAGCAGCACTATTTCTCATCATTATAGGGATGATTAAAATTTTACCACTTGTTATTTTATACAGTGCAGAAGTATTAGGCATTATTTTTGAAAAGCTATTTGGTAATTTAGGAGGTTTAGCAAGTAAAAATATTAAAAAGAATAAAAGCGTTTTAAATAGTATTACCTTAATTACTATAGGAATTAGTATTTTGCTGATGATTACTACTCTAACACAAAATGTATCAGATCAAATTTTAGACCTATTTGACGGTGTTTTTCATTTTGAGGTATGGGTAGAAACGGGAGAGATGGACGAACAAAAAGCAAGGAACATTCAAAGAAATGATGGTGTATATGAATCCTTAAAGTTCATGGAGGACTTTTCGGTAAGGGTAGATGAATTAGAAAATAGAGAAATAGCTATTGAAGCCTATGAAAATGATGACCTTATAAGGTTTAAGGATTATAACCTATTAGGTGATGCACCACAGCTATTAAAGCAGCTTCAAGAGGGGAGATATATCATTGTGAGTGAAAACTTAAGAAAGAAGTTTAAGCTCAAGGTAGGCGATCGATTAACCTTGAATTTTGACAAGGAGAAGAAGCATTATGAGATTATCGGGTTTATGGATACCATATGGGAAAATGGTAGGTTATGCCTACTTCCTATGAAATATTATAAACGTGATGCTGATAAAATTTACTATGATTGCATCCAAGTTAAGGTGAAAAAACCAGAAGAAGAACAGCAAGTAGTAGAAAGCCTAGGTAGTTCCTTTAAAGATACTTGGACCAATATATATACGACTGAGGATATTAAAAAGTGGAATCAAGATAGTAATGCTTCTCTTATGGGGATGATTAATGCCTTTGCTATTTTAGCCATGCTTATTGGCATTATAGGAGTGGTCAACAATCTAGTTATTAGCTTCATTGAAAGGCAACAAAGTATAGCCATCTTACGTTCTATTGGGATGAGCAAGCGGCAAGTACTGGGAATGATTTTTATAGAAGCCTTGGGTTCTGGTTTAATAGGTGCTATAGGAGGTATTATAGGTGGCATACTGGTCATGCTCAATATGGATGCCGTTTTAAGTGCACTTAATCTACCAGTAAAAATGGAAATTATACCTCAGCTTTTTATAAGCTATTTGGTAGGAGGTGCACTCATTACTTTAATAGGTTCTATTTTACCAGCAAAGAGAAGTTCAAAGCTGCAGATTATTGAAGCTATTAAGTATGAGTAATCTGGTAGTAGGAGATAAGGAGGAGTAATAGTGTCAGAGGTTATTATTGAAACGAAGGGCTTGTGGAAAAGCTTTGATTTAGGTGATGAAAAAATACACATTTTAAAGGATATTAATCTAACTATTGAAAAAGGAGGTTTTTATTCTATTATGGGACCTTCGGGTTCTGGAAAGAGTACCTTGCTGTATCTTTTAGGGGGGTTAGATAAGCCTAGTGAAGGTAGTATTAAAGTGAATGGAAAAGAATTAATGACCATGAAAGACCAAGAAGAAAGTATTATGAGACGAAGAGATATGGGGTTCGTTTTTCAGTTTTATAATTTAATTCCTAATTTAACAGTAGAGGAAAATATTATGCTGCCTATTTTATTAGACGGTAAAAAATTAAAAGATTATAAAGAAAGGTTAGAAGAACTGTTGGAGAAAGTAGGACTTACTGCTAGAAGAAAATATACACCGAGAGAACTATCAGGAGGACAGCAACAAAGAGTAGCGATTGCTAGATCTCTTATGAGCAATCCCAATCTCATCTTAGCAGATGAGCCTATTGGTAATTTAGATAGCAAAACAGGTATAGAGATTATGGAATTACTTCAACGTATTAATAAAGAGGAAGGAAAAACCATTGTACAGGTCACTCACTCTAGAGAATCTGCTAATTATGGGACTCATTTGATTGTAGTGAAGGATGGACAGATTAGTAAGCTAGAGACTGGTAACAATGAAGTAAGAAAAATCGTTTGATATGGAAGGGGAAGATTTTGTGAGTATAAGAATAGGAGCTATAGTTTTAGGAATAGGAGCTTTAAGTTTATTAGCAGGTTGTTCTAAGGAAGTGAAGGCAGATGCTAAAATGGAAGAGCAAGTTGTAAAGGAAGATATGAAAGTAGAAGCTTGGGGAGAAGTAGAAGGAACCATTATTAAAGAAATTTATGTTGATTTTCCAGCAACTGTAGAAGCCATTAAAGTAAAAGAAGGGCAAATTGTAAAAAAAGGAGAGGAACTAGTTCTTTTAAATTATGAGCCTTACAAGCAAAGCATTTTACTGAAAGAGAAAGAAGGGACTTTAGAAAGTATCACAGCAGAAGCCAAGCTAACAGAAGCCACAGGGCAGGTGAAAAATATAACCGCTTTAAATGAGGAGCTTAGTTTATTAGAAAAGCGTTTAACAGATGGTCAAGATCCGGAAATACTGAGCATAGAAAGTGAACTGACAACAATCAGGCAACAATTAGAAGATTTAGAAGAAGATTATAAGGTACAAACGGCTTTATTAGAGGTGGGAGGAAGTTCATCAAAAATAATTAAAGGCATAGAAACGCAAAAAACAACGTTGCAAACACAAATAGATACCTTAGAAGCTAAAAAAAGTACTTTAGTAAAGGAAAAAACATTAGAATTAGAGAAATTAAAAGCTGAAATAGCTAATGCTAAAGATGGGCTAAGTACTACAGAAAAAGGTAATAATGCCATGGTACAGACGAGTGCCTTGAAAGATGAAATAGGTAATTTAGAGATTTCAATGATGAGAGATAAATTTCAAAAAAGTTATATTAAAGACAATGCAATTATTACGGATATAGAGTCTGCTATCATATCTAAAATCAACGTAGTAGAAGGTTCTAGGGTAGGTGAACAAAGTGGTAGTGTACTTCGCCTTATTGATCAAAACAGTTTAAAGATTACAGCCCATGTTCCAGAAGAATTTATTAAATCGGTAGCTATAGGGAGTGAGGTAGAAATTGTGCCCTATGCAGATAAGACTATTAGTTTACCTGGCAAGGTAACAGCTATTGCTGGTGAAGCTGTTAAAGAAAATGGTGAAACAGTAATTAATATAGAAGTAACTCCGGATGAAGTAAGTCCTTATTTACAAGCGGGTTATGGCGTAGATGTTTTTATTGAATAAAAGAATGATGAATATAAAGAGTTGCCTAAATATTGAAACCAACAGACGTAAAGGGTTATAATGAAAAGAAAACATAGGGATAAAGGGGCTTTAGCATGAGTCAATTAGAACGCTATATTATTTATGTGATTAGTCCATTTCTGTTAATGACTGTTTTTTATTCAATGATGGTTAATACAGGGGGTCTAGGTTGGTTATATGTACCTATTATTTTAGTAGCCATACTTACGATTTACATGGAATTATTTATATTACCCAATCCAGCGTTAACAAGGCGCTTTTGGTTATTACTCATTTGCTTAGGTTTATGCAATTTGTTTATTGGCTTATTTGAAACAGGTAGCACGTATCATATTTATAATTATTTATTATTATTTGCACTTATGCGCTATAAGGGAAGAGGAAAAGTAGGGATTCTTTTAGCAATAGATTTCATTGTAATAGGAGTAGTTATTGCCTTTAAAATGCCTATAAGTGAAGTTTATTTCACTACTTATTTAAGTTGGATAAGAAACTATAGTATCGTCTTTTTGGGACTTTCAATCCTTCATTATATGATTATTCAAAATCAAGAATTAATGCTTGCTAAAAAGCAACTGATTGAAAAAAACCTAGACCTAAGTTATGCCTATGAGCAGCTTAAGAGAGCTTATGATGATTTAGAAGATTTCACCATTATGAAAGAAAGAAATAATATGTCTAGAGAGATGCATGACACAGTAGGGCATACGCTAACAACCTCATTAGTAGAATTAGAGCTTTGTAAAATGCTTGGAAAAGATAATGAGGAATTAATGAATAAGCTAGAGCATATTAGCAGTCAAGTGAGAAAAGGTTTAGGGGATTTACGTATGACAGTACGTAGGCTTAAAGAGGACTTGGATTGGGAACAAGAAATTTATGCCATAGGTGAGCGCTTAAATGAGTATACAGATATCAAAGTAAAATACATAGTAGGGGAATTAACAGGCATTTCCACACAGATTTTAAGATGTGTTTATCGTATTATACAAGAAGGAATCACTAATGGGATTAAGCATGGAAAAGCTACAGCGTTTATGATTGAAGTAAAAAGAGAAGAAAAACATTTATGGATTGAGATTTTAGATAATGGACTAGGAGCCATAGCCTTCAAGCAAGGCTTTGGCTTAAATGCTATGAGAGAACGTGTAGAAGCACTAGGAGGAACGCTTCATTTTGAAAGCTATAAAGATGAAGGATTTACTATACAAGCACAAATCCCGTTAGAGGAATAAAGAAAGGAGCGAAATCATGATAAACATAGCTATTGTAGATGATCAAGAGCTTATGAGAGATGGATTAAGGCGTATATTAAGTACATACGAAGAACTTCAAGTAGTGGCTACTGGGAAAAATGGCTTTGAAGCACTAGAAATCTGTAAGCAACATCAGCTAGACGTTTTGCTCTTAGATATAAGAATGCCAGAAATGAATGGGGTAGAAACTGTAAAAAAACTTAAAGAAGAAAAATATAGGGTAAAAGTAGTCATGCTTACTACTTTCGAAGATGAAGAATATATTGTGCAAGCTATGGCTTATGGGGCTAGTGGCTATTTATTTAAAGATATGCCTTATGATCAATTAGCAGAATGTGTTAAAGAAGTGCATGAAGGACGTTTTATGATGCCTCAAAAGGTAGCAGAAGTATTAGCTAAAAATATTTATGCACCAGAGGCACTTAAAAAAAGGGAGAATCCTTATGATTTTACAGAAAGAGAAGTACAAATTGCAGAAATGATGAAAGATGGTTTTACCAATAAGCAAATTGCTAAAACCCTTTACATATCAGAAGGAACAGTAAAAAACTATGTTTCTAATATTTATGCTAAAACTCAAACAGAAAATAGAGTAGAAGCAGCTAATCTCCTAAAAAGCATTTTTTAAGTATAGCTAGCAAAGATAGATGAGGATTGAAATGATTCACTATCTATGACAAAAGAAACTTGACGCCCTATATTATTGGAAATGAGAGGAGGGAAAATATTGGACAAGCCTTTAAGCTATAGCACATATAGCAAAGGTAATCAAAAGGTGGTTTTTAGATATATTGTAAGTGTAGCCATCTGTATTATTTTGCTAGGTGTTACCAAAATCATTATTAACAGCCAAAAAGATGAGATGAATGTTTGGGAAATCAAGCACCACTATTATTCTCATTTGTATAGTAAAGGAAACGAAGTAGAACCACAACTGATAGAAAAGATTAAAAATCTAGATGATGTAGAAGGAATCTACCCGTATTACAACTATTATCAAGCCTTCCAAGGATTTCTGAGTAACATTGATAGTACAACTTACTTCTTAGAAAGAAAAGGGATTGTGAAAATAATGGAGCAGTTAGCGCCAGAATATGATACAAGCCGGATTCCTGAGGAAAATCAGTTAAAAGCCATATTAAGTCAAAGAGTAGTAACTAATAGAAAATTACAGTTGGGTGATATGACCATTAAGGATAATCAAACAACGTATCAGGATACTTTTGAATCTACACTTCCTATAGGTTTTTGTCCCACAACTGTTGAGGATAATGGATACTATTATTTGATTTTAGCTAAAAAAGGTAGAGTTAGGCAGATGAATACGGCAGTAAGAGCGATGCTCCCGGAAGGAGTCTATTATGAGGATTTAGCAAGCGTTACAAAAGAAAATATGCACGGCTTTAGTGATTTAGAGCATACCTTCAATATTATTATGATGGTAATGACCTTAGTATTATCGGTAACTACCGGGTTTCTAACGTATATGCATTATTTGGCTAGACGAAGAGAAGTTGGCATTTTAAGTGCTATTGGTTATAGCGACAGTATGCTCATTAAAAGAATGTCTAAAGAAATTTTGATAAGTACGATTATAGCTACTATATTAGCTATATTGATTATTAGTGTGATTGTAAAAGGTCTCAATATTTTTTTAGCAAAACCTAATGGCTATATGCTTTTTAAGATGGACTTAAGTATTATCAAGCTATTAATCATTGTACCACTTTTTATGATGATTTTTTCACTTATTCCAACTTGGATTTTATTACGTACTACAGCGCAAGTCACACTGGTTCAAAGGGGATATTAAATGTTTAAAGTAGAAAATGTGAGTTTGTTGTATGATTTAGATAAGGAAGATAAAACCCATGCTTTAACCCATATTAATTTAGAAATTAAGGAGGGACAGTTCTATGGTATATTGGGACCTTCAGGAAGTGGTAAAAGTTCACTACTTTATTTGTTAAGTGGGATTCAAAAGCCTACTAGTGGCAAGGTATACTATAAAGGAGCAGTTTTATCTGAGATGGAAGAAGAAGCTTTAGCAGCTATTAGATTAAAGGAATTTGGCTTTGTTTTTCAAAAACATTTTTTAATTCCATATATGGACGTATTACATAACACCCTGGTACCTCTTAATTCAAAGAAACCAGATGATGTGGAAAAAGCAAAAAACTTACTAGAACGCCTAGGCTTAGAGCGAGAACTGAAGAAAAAGCCTTATGAACTAAGCGGAGGACAATGTCAGAGAGTAGCAGTGGCTAGAGCCCTTATTAATGAACCTAAAGTCCTTTTTGCGGATGAGATTACAGCTTCACTTGATCATAAGGCAGCTAGTAGTGTGATGGAATTGCTAGAAGAAATAAAAGCACAAACAACTATTTTATTTGTAACCCATGATGAAACGAAGATAGCCATGGCAGATGAAATGATTTATTTAAGAGAGGGTCAATTAGGAGGCGATAAAGATGAGGACTAAGGAGGAATGGATGTACACTTTGAAAAGAAGCATTCCTGCCTTAGTTGTACTTGTTTTACAAATAGGACTTATTATTTTCTTGCTAAGTATAGGACATAGCGTTGTAGAAGGTATGCAATATGGATTGGGTTATAGTATTAGGCAGGTTATAACGATAGATGTTAACGGTGGAACAGATAAACAAAAAGAATCTGATATCAATACCTTAAGTCACATAGAGGGTGTAACAGAGGTGTTCGAGGGAGAATGCTATTATATGAGAACCCCTATGTTATTTTTTAACACAGGAGGAACGCCTTTTATTAAGGTGCAAGAAGGACAGTTAGAGGCTTTAATGGAAAGGTTAGATGTTAAGCTTCTAGAAGGAGATTTACCAAAAGATGAAGATCAAATATTAGTAACAGCAGAGTCTTTGGCGCTCTATGATGCTCAGATAGGAGATTGGATTGGAAGGGATTATATCGACGAGGATTTAGATAAAAATTACCAGATCTGTGGTGTGATTAAAGGAAAAGCTAATATTTATTTATCAGAAATGTCAGGACCTACTAAGGGATATGTGGTAACTTTTGGGTCTCCTTATGGAGATGTAGTAGAAACTGAAGTACTTCGTTTATTTAAACAAGTAGCGTCTATTGGTTGCTATAGTGAAACAAGACTTTTTGAAAAGACGTTAATCCATAATATGCTCATACTAGGAGGGGTTGTTGTTACTGTGTTTTTCGCAGGCTTAGTAGCTACTATACTTAATTTACTAAGCAATGAACTTAAAGGGAGATTAAGTGAAATTACTTTATTAAGGCTTATTGGTTATAGCTATGGAAAAATAAAAAGGCAGCTTTTTAGTTATTATGCTATTCTACTTTCAATAGGTGGTTTAATAGGTGTTGGGGTTGGAGAGATAGGGGTTATTTTATTTAAGTATTTATACTGTGAAGCAAGGGGCATCTATTTCAACGCTTGGCACAATACGTTTATTGTGGTTCCGGCAATCATGATTTTGATTTTGTATGGACTAACAATAAGATGCATGAACTTAGAGTTAAAACAAAACAGCTGGCAGAAAAGTATGTATGAGTAAATAGAATTGTAAGCTACTACAAAGTATAAGGAAAGTTTACACTTTTTTTTACCTATAAGTTACAAAAATGAAGATAAGACTTGAAGAAGCTTGTAAAATATGGGAAACGGTATTAAAATAAAATAAGTTAAAAAAGTCAGAAAAATTAGAGGAGAAAGCCTATGAAAAAAATACTATTTGTAGCTTCAGAGTGTGTTCCCTTTATAAAAACAGGTGGCCTAGCAGATGTAGTGGGAACCTTGCCAAAGATGTTTAATCCAGAGAAGTATGATGTAAGAGTAATCATCCCAAATTATACTTGCATACCTGAACAATATAGAAGTCAGTTTGAATATGTAACCCATTTTTATATGGATATGGGCTGGTTTCAAGAGCCTTTACATGTAGGCATTATGAAAATGGTTTACGAAGGCATTACGTATTATTTTATTGACAATGAATATTATTTTAGTGGTTGGGCACCTTATGGTACCATGCGCTTTGATATCGAAAAATTTTGCTTTTTTAGTAAAGTAGCTTTAGCTGTTTTACCTGTTATTGATTTTAAGCCAGATGTTATCCATTGCCATGACTGGCAAGCTGGACTTGTTCCTGTATTTCTAAAGAGTTTATTTAGTAGTAACTCATTCTTTAGGAACATAAAAGTCATTATGACTATACATAATCTTAAATTCCAAGGAATTTGGGATGTTAAAACAATTAAAGGCATTACAGGCTTACCTGAGTACTTATTTACACCTGATAAGCTAGAATACTATAAGGATGCCAATATGTTAAAGGGCGGACTTGTCTATGCGGATTATATTACAACAGTAAGTGAAACCTATGCAGGAGAAATACAGATGCCTTATTATGGGGAAGGCTTAGATGGACTACTTCGCGCTAGAAACCATGAATTATGTGGTATTTTAAATGGAATTGACTATGAGGTTTATGACCCTGTTAAAGATGAAAGCTTATATCAGAACTATTCTGCTAGAAATTTTAGAAGTGAAAAAATTAAGAATAAACGAGGTCTTCAAAAGCAGCTTGGTTTAGAAGTAAATGACAAGAAATTTATGATTGGTATTATTTCCAGATTAACTGATCAAAAAGGTCTAGATCTTATTGACTGGGTAATGAGTGGTATTTGTGATCAAAATGTACAATTAGTTGTTGTGGGCACAGGAGAACCTCAGTATGAGAACATGTTTAAGCATTATCAGTGGATTATGTCGGAACGTGTATCTGCCAATATTTTTTACTCAGATGATCTAGCTCATAAATTATATGCAGCGGCGGATGCGCTTTTAATGCCTTCACGTTTTGAACCTTGCGGCCTTGCACAACTAATGGCTCTAAGATATGGTACAGTACCTATTGTAAGAGAAACCGGTGGCCTAAAAGATACAGTACAGCCTTATAATGAATACGAAAAAACAGGTACAGGCTTTACCTTTGCAAATTATAATGCTGATGAGATGCTTTATGTTATTAATTATGCAAAGCGCATTTACTTTGAGCATAAACGTGAGTGGAATCAGATGATTGAAAGAGGTATGAATACCGATTTTTCATGGCGTACCTCTGCTAAGAAGTATGAAGCACTTTATGACCAGCTTACTTGGTAGAATATTAATCTTATAACCTTAACCCAAGCTATTTTAACCGTAAGTTTAGAGTTGTTAGGCATAGAGGTACCAGAAAAGATGTAGGAAAAAATAGATAGAAATAAGAGGTGTAGCCAAAATGATATAAATACATTTTGATTACACCTCTTTAGTTTTTATTCTTGAATAAAAGAAAGCTCAATTTTAGTGGTCTGTGGTACTAATTGAGTTAGTTTTACCCCTGCAGCTTCAAACATTTTCTTTGAAGCTTTTACGGCATCGGTATCGGCATATTTATCTGAAAGGTAAATGACTTCTTTAATGCCACATTGAATAATGGCTTTACAGCATTCATTACAAGGGAAAAGTGCTACATAAATTCTAGCACCTACTAAAGATTTACCCCTAGCGTTTAAGATAGCATTAAGTTCAGCATGTACAACAAAAGGATATTTGGTATCTAAAAAGTCTCCATCTCTTTCCCAGGGAAATTCGTCGTCTGAACAGCCTAAAGGAAGGCCATTATACCCCACACTTAAAATGGTATTTTCATTAGCAGAATCATGAGAAGCTCCACTAACAATACAAGCACCTACCTGCGTACTAGGGTCTTTACTTCTCTTAGCTGCTAATAGGGCAATGCCCATAAAGTAATCATCCCAGGAAATATATTCTTGGCGTTTCATTTTATCCCTCCTCATGAAATAGCAATCTTTAATCATTACACCTAGTATAATATGATAGAAGTTATTGTTCAACACACTTCGTAGATAATTACCAAAATCAGTGAGGGATTTTTGATGTTTTTTTGTTAGCACTTTCTAAGGAAATTGTGTATAATAGAATTCATCAAAGAGGATAATAATTATTCTCTAAAATAAATTATTTATCAGTATCGAAAATGTTTCGGACGTTATAGATGCAAGACAAGATAAAGGAAACAATGCGAAGGTTAAGTAAAAGAGATGGGGTGTTCAGGTGACGATTGAAATTAGAAAAAGAGATGGTAGATTAGAGCCACTTTGTGCGAGTAAAACCAAAAAGATGGTAGAGTTTGCCTGCCGTAATTTAGCTGGTTGTGATCCAATAGAACTAGAGTTAGATGCTAAAATTCAATTTAGAGACAAGATGACAACTAGAGAAATTCAAAAAGTGCTTATTCAAACTGCTATTGAGAAGGTTATTCAGACTAATGAAGATGCTTATGGCAATCAAGTTAAACAAACGTATATTAATTGGCAGTATGTAGCAGCTAGGCTTCTAGTATATGACCTTTATAAAGAAGCGGCTATTAGTAGAGGTTATACGCATTTTGGATATGGTGACTATAAAGCACTTTATGAAGAACTAATTCATAGAGGACTTTACGGGGATTACTTAAAAATGAATTATACGGATACTGAAGTAGAGGAATTAGCAGCCTATATTAATCCAGAGAGAGATGACCTTTTTAATTATGAAGGCATTAAGCTTTTAGCAGACCGTTATTTAGTAAAAGGTTATAAGGGAGAAGTAATGGAATTACCTCAAGAAAGGTTTATGACCATTGCGATGCACCTTGCCATTCCAGAAGGCGAGAAAAGAGTTTATTATGCAAAGCAGTTTTATGATCTTCTAAGTCAGTTGAAAATGACAGTTGCAACACCAACTTTAGCTAATGCAGGAACGGCTTTTTATCAACTAAGTAGTTGCTTTATTTCTACTGTAGGGGATAATCTATGGTCTATTTATGATGTAAATCAAAAATTTGCTCAAGTATCTAAGCATGGTGGTGCATTAGGGATTTACTTAGGAAAAGTAAGAGCTTTAAATAGTGAAATCAGAGGGCATAAGCGTTCGTCAGGAGGGGTTATTCCTTGGGTAAGATTATATAATGATACAGCTGTAGCAGTAGATCAATTAGGTAGAAGAAAAGGAAGTGCTTCTGTTACATTGGATGTATGGCATAGTGATTTATATGATTTCCTTGAGCTTAAAACGAATAATGGGGATGACAGACGAAAAGCTCATGATATTTTCCCTTCTATTAGCATTCCAGATTTATTCATGGAAAGACTTTTAAAAAGGGAAAATTGGAGCTTGTTCGACCCTTACATGGTTCATAAGGAAATGGGCTTTTACTTAGAAGATTATTTTGACGATGAAGAAGATAAAGCCTTTACTACCCGTTATCTAGCTTGTGAGGCTAATGAAAAGTTAGAACGTATTACGATACCTACGCTAGATATTATGAAAAAAATCATGATTAGTGCAGTAGAAACAGGTACACCTTTTATATTCTTTAGAGATACAGTAAATAGAGCTAATCCAAACAAACATTTAGGCATGATTTATGCTTCTAACCTTTGTCATGAGATTGCTCAAAATATGAGTGCTAGCGAACTCATAGCAGAAGGTACAAAAGAAGTAAATGGTGAGATGGAAGTATATAGTCGCATTAAACCAGGGGATATGGTGACTTGTAACTTAAACTCTACAAATCTTGGCAGAGTTGAGAGAGAGGAATTTAAGGATATTATTCCACTTCAAATTCGTATGTTAGACAATGTTATTACACTTAATCAGCTTCCTGTTAAAGAAGCTCAGCTGACGAGTGATAGGTACAGAGCAATAGGTTTAGGAACAAGTGGTTATCATCATTACTTAGTTAATCATCATATTTCTTGGGAAAGTGAAGAACATTTAAAAGTAGCGGATGAGCTATTTGAAGATATGGCATATGAAGCCATTAGAGGATCTATGGAGTTAGCAAAAGAAAAAGGGGCTTATCCAGGTTTTGAAGGATCAGAATGGCAAACGGGTGTTTACTTTGAAAGAAGAGGGTATACATCACCTAGATGGCAAAAACTTAAAGAAGAAGTAGCCAAGTATGGTCTTCGTAATGGCTATATTATGGCAGTTGCCCCTACAGGAAGTACTTCTAATATAGCTAATACTACAGCAGGTATTGATCCTATCTTTAAGAAATTCTTTATTGAGGAGAAGAAGGGAAGCTTTACACCAAAGGCGGCACCAGATTTATGTGCTGAGAATTTCTGGCTTTATAAAGAAGCTCATCATATTAATCAAAGCTGGAGCATTAAAGCTTGTGGTATTAGGCAGCGTCATATTGATCAAGCACAATCATTTAACCTATATGTGACACCAGAAGTTAAGGCCAAAGACATTTTACAAATGTATATCGATGCATGGCAAGAAGGGGTTAAGACGCTTTATTATGTACGTAATCAATCACTAGAAACAGATGAATGTACTAGCTGTTCAAGTTAAGGGAAAGGGAGAAAACATGTTAAAAAAACGTATATTTAATGAAAAAGGTGATCGTGGTACCCAACAAATGATTAATGGAAATACCACCAATCTAAGAGAGTGGAACCGTATCAAGTATGATTGGGCACAGACTTTATACCGTACCATGCTCAATAACTTTTGGATTCCAGAAGAGATTGCTCTTAATGAAGATGTAAAAGGTTTTCCTTTTTTAACAGATGGAGAGCGTCATGCTTTTGATAAGATTATTGCATTTCTTAACTTCTTAGATTCTATTCAAAGCGAGAATCTGCCACACTTATCACGCTATATTACTGCTCCTGAAGTTGCTTCACTTCTTAATATTCAAGCTTTTCAAGAAGAGATCCATGCTCAAAGCTATTCGTATATACTAGATACAGTAACCAATCCTGTAACGAGAGATAAAATTTATGACCAGTGGCGAGAAGATGAAGAACTGCTTAAGCGAAATCGCTTTATTGCAGATATTTATGAACGTTTTAATGAAGAACCTAATGATAAAAACTTTTTAAGAGCGATTATGGCCAACTATATTTTAGAAGGGATTTATTTCTATTCTGGCTTTAGTTTCTTTTATACTTTAGCAAGACAAGGAAAGATGACAGCTACTAGTACCATCTTTAAATATATTAATAGAGATGAAATTACTCACTTAGTAGTATTTCAAAATATTATTAAAGAACTTAAAAAAGAAAATCCAGAACTATTTACTGAAAGTATGATAGAAGAGTTTAGAGAGATGATGCGTGTCGGTGTAGAACACGAAATTGCATGGGGACAATATGTAACAGCTAATGAGATCATGGGTATTAATGACCAGCTAATAGATGCTTATATCAAGTATCTTTCTAATCAGCGTCTTAAAGCTATTGGTTTAGAAGAGCTTTATCCAGAAATTACGACCCATCCTATGGCATGGATTGATAGTTTTTCTAAATTAAATAATACTAAAACAGATTTCTTTGAGGCTAAGGTGACGAATTATACGAAAGCTGCAGCATTTGATTTTGATAGCCTAGAGTAATTTAAGTAGACTTATAATGAAAATATTGGGTGAAAAGATGGTGGCATTAAAAAATGCAACCATCTTTTAGGTATGGCAAAATATTAAGAATAAATAAATTATTATATAAAAAAGATGCTTTTTATTTTAAAGTAAGGTATCCTTATAAGGAAAGGGGAGATAAGAATGATTTCACACAAAAATTTGTTTAACAATAATAATATGAAGGAGATTGCTTCATTAGGAAGTGTCAAGGTTTTTGAACATGAAAAAGATTTAAGTTTGAAAACACCAGAACAAGCTATTGCAGCGTATTATGCTTCAGAAATGAATATTCGTAAAAGGCAAGTACTTATTGAACTGAATAATAATGCCTTTACCATTAGTGCAGGTGCTATGCAGTGGATGGCTGGAGATGTTAACATGGTAGCAGACGTGAAAGGTATTGGAGACTTATTTGGAAAGGCGATATCTTCTAAGGTAACGAAAGAATCTGCCATTAAACCTAAATATCAAGGGACAGGCTTACTGATGTTAGAGCCTACGTATAAACATATTTTATTAGAAGATATTTCTACATGGGGTGGACTTGTATTAGAAGATGGTTTGTTTTTGGCCTGCGAATCTCAAATTACTCAGAAAGTCATTGCAAGAAGTAACCTATCCTCAGCGGTACTTGGTAATGAAGGCCTATTTAATTTATGTCTAACAGGACAAGGCATAGCAGTTCTAGAAAGTCCAGTTCCTAGGGATGAATTAATAGAAATTGAGCTAAAAAATGATGTGCTAAAAATAGATGGTAATATGGCTATTGCATGGTCAAACAGCTTAGAGTTTAAAGTAGAAAAATCAAGCAAAAGTCTATTAGGCTCAGCTGTTTCAGGAGAAGGCTTTGTAAATGTTTATAGAGGAACAGGAAGAGTATTGATGGCTCCAACTGCTTAAAGTATAATAGATGATGTATAAGAAAGACTGTTGTTGTACAATAGTCTTTTTTTGTTGGTTAGAAGTTTTGAGCAGGTATTAACGTTGATACTTTAGAGGGAAAAAGCTATAATATAAAAATAGTCTATAAGGAAATATATTAGAAAGGGAGAATATAAATGACGAAATCAACTCCTTCATTTTATAAAATGGTATTGGCCTTGGTTTTGCCCATGGCACTTCAAAATTTGATTAATGTCGCTGTTACTTCGGCAGATGTTATTATGTTAGGCAAAGTAAATGAAACAGTGCTTTCAGCCTCATCCTTAGCGGGGCAAGTACAGTTTGTAATGACACTCTTTTTCTTTGGGATTACCTCTGGAGCGGCGGTACTTACAGCACAATATTGGGGACAAAAGGATACAAGAACCATTGAAAAAGTAATGGTTATTGCACTTAGAATATCCCTTGTAGTAGCACTATTTTTTACAGCTACTGTTCTTATTTTTACTGAGCAAGTTATGGGGATTTTTACTAAAGAAGTTGATGTTATTGCAGAAGGTGTGAAATACTTAAGGATTATTGCTTTTTCGTACATATTGACGGCCATTACCATGGTTTATCTTAACATCATGCGTAGTGTTGAAAAGGTAGTGATTTCTACGCTTGTTTATTTGATTTCACTCATTGTAAATATTGTTTTAAATGCTATTTTTATTTTTGGACTTTTAGGCTTTCCTGCTTTAGGTATACAAGGAGCTGCTCTTGCTACACTTATAGCACGTTTAGTAGAATTGTTAATTGTAATTGTTTATGCAACTAAGTTTAATCACACGATTCGTTTTCACATAAAAGATGTGTTTACTAAAAATCAATTGTTAGAGAAAGACTTCTATCGATATTCAGTTCCAGTTATTGCTAACGAACTGATGTGGGGAGCAGCTTGTGCTATGAATACAGTCATTATTGGTCACATTGGTAAATCAGTAGTGGCGGCTAATTCTGTAGCCCAAGTCACAAGGCAATTAGCCACAGTAGTTTCCTTTGGAATTGCTGGAGCAGCAGCGATTATTATTGGTAAGACCATTGGAGAAAAAGATGAGGAAACTGCTAAAGTGTATGGCAAGAAGTTTGTCCACCTTAGTTTATATGCTGGCGTAATAGGGGGACTTATTATCTTAGTCATTAGGCCAATTGTGATGAGTAACTTAGCACTTACTAAAGAAGCACAAGGTTATTTATCAATTATGATGTTTGTAATGAGCTATTTTGTAGTGGCACAGTCTTTTAATGCCAACTTAGTAGTAGGTGTTTTTAGAGCAGGAGGAGATACGAATTTTGGTCTTATTATCGATGTTGTAACTATGTGGTGTGGCTCATTATTATTAGGGTTTTTATCAGCATTTGTGTTTAAATGGCCAATTGCTATTACTTATATTTTATTAATGAGTGATGAGCTCATTAAAATTCCACTTACACTTTATCGCTACAAGTCTATGAAATGGCTAAGAAATGTAACAAGAACCATTGCTTAGCTGTTAAAGTAAAGGAGGAGAACGGTGAGTCAGAAAAAGAATGTCAAGGAGCTTTTAGCAGAAAGCTTCAAAGAACTTTTACTTGAATGTGCCTTTGAGAAAATTACTATTAAGATGATTACTGACCGAGCAGGTGTCATACGCCCTACCTTTTATAACCATTTTGCAGATAAGTATGAAGTATTGGAATGGATTTGCTATACAGATATTTTTGAAGCAGCTAGAATACTTATTAATACGGACATGTTGGTTGAAGCAGTAAAATTACTTTTTACCAAGTTAGAGGTTCATAAGGACTTTTATACAAGGGCAGTGAAAATAGAAGGGCAAAATGCTTTTGAAGAAATTTTTTATCAGCATTTAGTAGAATTGTTTGAGGAAAGTTTTAAGATAAAGGGAAAAGAAATAAAAGGGCATAATTTATTAACCAATCATAATGTATCCCAGTACTATGCCAAAGGATTAACTTTTTTAATTCAGCAGTGGCTCTTAGCAGGATTACCAGTAGAAGCCAAAGAAGTCACCAAAAGCTATTATGATTTAATGTCTCATTCACTTGAAGAAATTATTGAGGGAAATTCATCCTTTAATTAATTAAAAGTAATAAGTGTTTTACTACAAAAAATTTATACAGAATAATAGTGATGTTTAAAAGCGGCTACATTAGCCGCTTTTTGTCGTTTTTAAGACATAAATCGGCGATTAATGTAGCTGTAATTTTGATCACCCCCTTTTTATAATAAGGTTAATTAAAAATATGAAGGAAAGGAGTGAAACAATGCAGTTTTGGGAAATCGTCATTGTAGCTATTGGACTAACCTTAGAGGCTTTTAATACAGCTATTATTAAAGGTGCAGGCCAAAGAAATTTAACTAAAGGGAAGTTATTTGGCATAAGTTTAGTGTATAGCATCATACAAATAAGTCTTTTAGGTCTTGGTATTTTTCTAGGTTGGTTACCGACGAAGCATTTACAAGGACAACATTTTATAGGAATAAGTGAATGGTTTTCAGCCTTTATTTTAATAGGCATGGGTGTTAAAATGCTAGCTATTATGATAAAACATAAGCAAATTACAGAGCAAAGAGAAAAGGATTTGAATTATAAAGACATCGTTAAACTTGCACTTACCACTGGCTTTGATTTGATTGCATTCGGTGTAGTATTAGCACTTTTAGGTACCTCTATATTAAGGGATTTAATACTTGTTTTTAGCTTAACGGCACTTCTTGTGACCTGTGGTTTATGGATGGGTTATAGACTAGGGACAAAATATAAGTATGTAGTTGATGGCTGTAGTGGCGTGATTCTCATCACCATGGGTGTAAAGGTGGCTTTACACTATTTTCAGCTTATTTAAAGGAGGACGGATTAAATGTTAAACGTAAAGTATCATGTGGAAAAAGCTGTATTAAAACAATTATTAGGTTATCTTAGGAAGGATCCGGAACAGCATTTAAGTAGTATTGTTTCTTTATTACGAAAGGTAGATACAGGAAAGCTTTATACTAGCCAATTTGATATGGTAGAGGAGCTTCTTAAGGAAGAAGATAATAACTGGGTAGAGCTTATGACTAAGCTGACCAAAGAAGTACATCCTCACATTTTAGAAACTATTTTTAGTAATTTCTTGTTAAATGCCTCTATTAAAGGATGGGAAGAAATAGAGAAAAATAGGGAGAAATATGGGCATGATATTCCGTTTACCTTGCTTATTGATCCAACCACAGCTTGCAATAAAAAGTGCATTGGTTGTTGGGCAGCAGATTATAATAAAGCACTTAATTTAAGCTATGATGAGTTAGATAGCTTATTCACTCAAGGAAAAGAATTAGGCATTTATTTTTATATCATGACAGGTGGCGAACCACTTATTAGGAAAACAGATATTTTAAAATTAGCTAAAAAGCATAATGATTGTGTTTTCATGATTTTCACTAATGGTACCCTTATTGATGAAGCGTTTTGTAAAGCTTTGTGTGAAGTAGGTAATATTGTACCAACTATTAGTGTTGAAGGTTTTGATGATGCTACAGATGGTAGACGAGGTAAAGGTTCATGGGAAGATATTAAACGTGCTATGGCAGTTATGAAAGATAACCGTGTGCCTTTTGGCTTTTCAACTTGCTTTACAACAGCTAACTGCGATAGTGTTTTATCAGAAGCATTTATTGATATGATGATTGATAGAGGAGCTTATTTTTCTTGGTACTTTACTTTTATGCCTATTGGATGTGGTACAGATACCTCTTTAATGGCTACGCCTGATCAAAGAGAAAAGCTTTATCGTACCATTCGTCACTGGAGAGAAACGAAGCCTATTTTCAATATGGATTTTTGGCATGATGCAGAATATGTAGGTGGTTGTGTAGCTGGCGGTAGACGTTATTGTCATATTAATGCTAATGGTGATGTGGAGCCTTGCGTATTTTGTCATTACTCAAATGCTAACATTAAAGAGGTATCGCTAATAGAAGCTTTAGGGCAACCTTTATTTAGAGAATATCAAAAGAATCAACCTTTCAATGACAATCAATTTAGACCTTGTCCTATCTTAGACAATGCGCCTAAAATTGCTGAAATGGTGAAAGCTTCTGGTGCTAAATCTACAGAATATGTTAATCCAGAAGATGTGGATGATTTAGTAGCTAAGACCATAGAGTATGGTAAGACTTGGGCAAAACGTGCAGAGCCATTGTGGGAGGAAAATTTAGCAAGTAAATCAAAAGTTAAAAAGCAGGGAAATACTTGTGGATAGTAAAGAAGTGAGAACAGGGTACAAAGGTATACGCATCATAGGCTTTACAAGTCTTATGCTTCTTTTAATCTACTTGTTTTTTAAAGATACATATGTAGAAATAGGTTTACAACTTAAAACAGCGGCATTAGGAGGAATTCTACTCATTGCTTTATTAGGAATAGCCTATGTCATATGCGATGGTATTTTAGTTGCTATATTTGCTAAAAAACATAGGTCTACCTATACCTATAAAGAAGGCATTTTAACTGTATGGTATGCTACTTTTTATAAAGGGATTACCTTTGGAAGTGGAACAAAGGTGGCACAAATGTATATGCTAAATGAGCAGGGAATACCACTTGGAATCAGTGGAAGCTTTTTAACTTTAAATTATGCCTTGCATAAGTTGTGTGTGCTTTTATATATGAGTCTAACTATTTCAGGATGGCAGCAACACTTAGCCCATTCCTATACAGGGTATATTTATTTTGGATATGGTCTTAATCTCGTTATTATTGGATGTTTAGTACTGGCATGTACTTGGAAAAGATTTCATGAGCTCATTTTGTGGCTGCTTCGTAAAGGACTGGAAGCTATTAATAAAATAGAACTTTACGAAGTGGTAGAAGCATTTTTAGTAGATTTAGAAAAAGAGAGCCGTACTTTCTTTAAGGCAAAAGGAAGACTTATTATTTGTACCCTACTTAATTTAATTAAATTAAGCTGTTGGTATATGATTCCTTATATTGCTTACTGGAGCATGACTAGAGAAATGCCACCTATAGACTTTTGGGAAGGAATGGCACTTGCCTCAGTAATGAATTTATTAGTAGGCGTCATACCAGCACCAGTAGGAATGGGATCTAGTGAACTGGTTTATTTAATGCTATTTAGCAGTTTATTTGGTAAGTTAACCACTGATTCTACTATGCTACTTTATCGAATGGCTAGTTATTATTTACCCTTCTTAATAGGAATAGGGGTAGTCATGATGAGGCGATTCAATAAAATAAAAGAGGGGGAACCCTGTGAAACTTAAAATTATAAATATTAATTAAGTTATATAGAAAAGAGAAGGATGATAAGTCTTTTAAGATGAGGCATCCTTCTTATTTTTTTTGCTAACTTGATAAAAGAAAATACTTAGGTGAGAATGGTAGTTGTTAATAAGCAATAGGATATGGAGCTGTCTACTCATTGAAATTATATAAGAAAATCTATGTCAGCAATCCTTCTATCAGGTGTATAATAATAAAAATAGTAACAAGGGAGTGGAAAGGATGAATTTATTTGAACATGAACTACAGATAACGAGTAGACAGATGCTTGTAGATATTACAAGTGCAGTAAAAAAAGATTTAGAAAAAAGTGGAGTAAAAGAAGGGATTGTAGTTGTTTATTGTCCTCATACTACTGCGGGGATTACCATTAATGAGAATGCAGACCCTGATGTCAAAATAGATCTTATTTATGGTTTTGAAAAGGCTTATCCTACTACAGACAAAGAGTACCTTCATTATGAAGGGAATTCTCATTCACATTTAAAAGCCAGTACAGTAGGAAGTAGTGAAACACTCATCGTACATGATAGTGAACTTATCTTAGGAACGTGGCAAGGTATTTATTTTTGTGAATTTGACGGTCCTCGTGTACGCCATTTTTATGTGAAAATTATGGAAGGCTAAGAATAAGCAAAAACAAAGTGATGGGGCAAGCTGCATAATTCTAAACCGTTATCCTCATAATAAAGGCAAGAGTTTCACAGCATAGATAATGAGAAAGGGTTTTTAGATGAAATATATAGTACTTTCCCCAGATCAAAAGCTTATTGGGTTTGAAGATAGCGAACATGTTCTTGAATATTGCTTGGAAGTAGATAATGATAGCTTAGATGATTATTGTGAAGAGCAAGAACTGGTTTATGAGACTATGACACCTACTGAAATAGGGCAACTTTACACGAATATGGGTGCTATTTCAGGAGGATGTCAGATTTTTTTAGTAAGTGATATACTTAATTTAATGAAAGAAAATGCAGTAGATGAGTATTATATTGAAGAGGCCAAGGCACTCTTTGAAAGCAAAAATCTTCTAAAAGAAATGACTTGCCCTGGCTATATAGAAGATCTATTAGGAGAACTGACACCTATTTATCCTTCTAATTTAACAGAAGGTATTTATTTTATGGAAAACATAGATGCACCTAATGATGAAAAGGATAATGGTTAGGACTGTCACTTAGTTATGCCCTCAATTTTACTAAGTATAAGGGAGGTGGCTTTAGTAAGGCCGCCTCTTAATACCTTATATTGCGCATGAAAGTCTTTAGGATAATGAGGAGATAAATTAGAATGGATGTAAAGTGAAGCTATGCCGCTATTATAGGCACCTTCACAGTCAGCATTATAATCATTACCAATCATTAAGCAATCTTGAGGAAGAAGTTTCTCATTTTTTAAAAGTATTTCATAAAAAGCTGAGTCGGGTTTACAGCAACAGTAATCTGAAGAAAAATAAATACCATCAAAATAATCTTCAATACCTAAAATACGCATTTCTTTTAAGGTAAATTCTCGTTGGGCATTGGAAAGTACAAAAAGTTTCTTGCCAGCTTTTTTTAAGTTACTAAGGAGCTCATGAACACTAGGATAGAGCTTAACATATTTAGTAGAGAGAATCCGAAAGCACTGCATAGCCGAAACTGTTAAATCAGCAGAAGGTATGACTGCTTTAGCAAGAAATAAATCTCTAAATACTTGTTCTAAAGGAAAATCAGGATAAGGGGTATGTGTTTGCTTAGTTTTATAGAGACTTACTTTTTCTATGTAGGCATCCTTTAAAGTGGTAGCTGTATAAAGAGCACCATTAAAAGCATAAAAAGAACTAAGCTTTTGCCAAAGTAGTGAAGATTCTTCATTAGTATGAATGTCAATTAAAGTACCATATAAGTCAAAAAGATAGTGTTTGTACATATAAATCTCCTTTGTGAATATTCTGAGTTTATTATAGTTATAAAATGAAAAGTTATCAACATTAAAAAGGATTAAAGAAATAGTAAAGTAGTAAGGGATTAATCTTAAAGGAATGAGGATGTAGGGAATGAAATATCAACCAACTGAAAATAATGTGAGTATATATGGAAGAACTTTAACAAAGGCAGGAATGCTTTATCTTGGCTATTCTTGTACAGGGATAGCTTTTACTTGCGCAGCTAGAAGTGTAAAAGCACGTTTATGGAGTAACAGTAATGCATGGGGAAGTGATTTAAAGGCAGTAGTGGCTGTTTTCGTCAATGATGAACTATATAAACGTTTTGTCTTAGAGGAAATAGAGGCCGATTATGTCCTTTATGAATCAGAGGAAGTGAAGTCTGTAAAAATAAGTTTAATCAAGTTATCTGAAGCGGCTTTTGCCAAGGTGGGGATTAAAGAAATTGATATAGAAGGAAATGATGTGCCAAGACCTATCGGGCCAAAAGCAAGAAAGATAGAGTTTATAGGTGATTCCATTACTTGTGGTTATGGGATTGAAGGAGAGTGGAACAAGTCTATCTTTAACACAAGAGAAGAAAATCCATGGGAAGCTTATGCAGCTACTACAGCCAGAGTACTTGAAGCGGATTATCATCTTGTTTCCTGGAGTGGTAATGGTATTATATCAGGGTGGACTGAAACAGGTGAAATCAATGATGAATGTTTGATGCCAGAGCTCTATGAATATACAGATTTAAGTTTAGAAAAGTCACTAGGGCATGAAAGTTATGAGAAATGGGATAGTAAGCGTTTTGAGGCAGATTGTGTAGTGGTTAATTTAGGAACCAATGATGCTAGTTATACTAAGCATGAGCCAGATCGTATAGCTGCTTTTGGAAGAGGTTATTATCAGTTTTTAAAACGTATAAGAGAAAAACAGCCTAAGGCTTATATTGTTTGTACTTTGGGCGTTATGGGGGCAGACTTATATCCTGAAATAGAAGCTCAAGTAGCACGTTTTAAAAAAGAAGAAAAAGATGAACGTATAGCTACTATGGCCTTTCGTTTACAAGAAGAAAGTGATGGAATTGGTACAGATTGGCATCCTAGCATGCTTACACAAAAAAAGATGGCAGAGCAACTTATAAATAAGCTTCAAGGTTTACTGAGTTGGACATAGATAAAAAGATTTTATTTAAAAATAAAATAACAGTTTGACAGTTGTATGGAAATCGTATATAATAAAAACGTACTTGATATATGTTTATAGATTTCACGCATTATTAGAGATTATAATATATATGATTAAGACGTATATATGTGATTTCTAACAATGCGTGAATTTTTGTTTATATCCATTACAACAATTATTCATAATAGGAGGTACCGCATAATGACAGGTACAGTTAAATGGTTCAACGCAGAAAAAGGTTTTGGTTTCATCGCTAGAGAAGATGGAGATGATGTATTCGTACATTTCTCAGCTATCCAAGGTGACGGATACAAAACTCTTGAAGAAGGTCAAAAAGTTAACTTTGAAATTACTCAAGGTAACCGTGGCGCTCAAGCAGAAAACGTTACAAGAGCTTAATTAGCGAACTAAAAGTCCAAGGGATTAGTCCCTTGGACTTTTTTTGCTATATTCTTTATGAGGTGAGAAATCTAATAGATGAAAGTCCTAAAATATATAAATGAATATTTTTACGATTTCTGAATAGAATGATGCTATTTTCATGCTAAAAGCTATTATAAAATTTAATTATAGATACATTTTAAGGAGGAATTAGCATGAAAGGAATAAAATTGAATGGTAAGTGGCAATTTAAAAGCCGAAAAGATCAGGATTGGTTAGAAGCTTATGTACCAGGCACTTTATATACAGATTTACTCAGATTAGGCAAGATGAAAGATCCTTTTTATGGTGAGAATGAGGAAGAAGTAAAGGCCTTATCAGAATTAGATTATGAATACAAGAGAAGCTTTGAGGTTTCAGAAGCATTATTGACTCAAGATAAAATTGTTCTTGAATGTAAAGGAATTGATACGATAGCAGAGATTTTTATTAATAAGCAAAGCGTCGGAAAAACTAAAAATATGCATAGAACTTATGAGTTTGATGTAAAAGGTATACTAGAAGTTGGAATGAATGAGATTCATATTATGATTGATTCACCACTTCAATACATCAAGCAAAAGGATGAAGAAAAATCCTTATGGGGGGTATCAAGTACAGTCCCAGGTTATCAACATATTCGAAAAGCTCACTGCGCCTTTGGGTGGGATTGGGGACCACAACTTCCTGATATGGGTATTTTTAGAGAGATTGCTATTAAAGCATATAGCGAGGCAAGACTGACAGATTTATATGTCAAACAACAACATAGTACTGATGGTGTAAAGCTAGGAATAGAAGTAGAAATAGAAAAGCTTACTTCAAAGGAATTACTTGTTGAATGTCAAATAAGTGATGCTAAAGGGCAGATGGTTGCTCATACATACGAGGCAGCAAATGACTTAACAGCATTTAATATAAATATTGAGAATCCAGAACTATGGTGGCCTAATGGATATGGTAAGCAACCACTTTATGAAGTTAAGGTTATTTTAAAGAATGAAGATAAAGAGTGTGATGTTTTAAGGAAAAGAATAGGTCTGCGCACCTTAAGGATTAAGAAGGAAAAGGATCAATGGGGGGAAGGTTTCTGTTTTGAAATAAATGGCCTCAGTATTTTTGCGCTAGGTGCCAATTATATTCCAGAAGATAATTTGATGGGAAGAAATACACTAGAAAGAACGAGAAGAATATTAGAGACTTGTATTCGTTCAAATTTTAATTGTATACGTGTTTGGGGTGGAGCTTATTACGCAGAAGATTATTTTTATGACTTATGTGATGAACTAGGGCTTATTGTATGGCAAGATTTTATGTTTGCTTGTGCAGTATACAATTTAACAGAAGACTTTAAAGACAATATTATGGCTGAATTTGAAGATAATATTAGACGACTAAGAAATCATGCAAGTCTTGGATTATGGTGTGGTAATAATGAAATGGAATCAGCTTGGTGCTATTGGGGACTTCCTGAAGACCAGAAGCTGAGATTGGATTATCTTAAAATGTTTGAAGAAATACTTCCAGAAATGGTAAGAAAGTTTGATCCACAAAGATTTTATTGGCCATCCTCTCCTTCTTCAGGAGGCGGATTTTTTGAGCCAAGCGCACAGGATAAAGGAGATGCACACTATTGGGATGTATGGCATGGTAAGAAGCCGTTTGAGGATTTTGAAAATCAGTATTTTAGATTTGCCAGTGAATATGGTTTTCAATCCTTTCCTAGCATGAAGACCATTAGAACGTTTGCAGAAGAAAAGGACTTTAATATATATTCTCCAGTTATGGAGCAACATCAAAAATGTATTGATAATGGTCATGGGAATGCAACAATAATGTACTATATGGCTCAATACTATCCATACCCAAAGAATTTTGAGATGACTTTATATGCATCACAAATTTTACAAGGAGATTGTTTAAAAGTTGCTATCGAACATTGGAGAAGAAATCGTGGTAGATGTATGGGATCTACTTATTGGCAATTAAATGATTGCTGGCCAGTAGCTTCTTGGGCAACTATAGACTATTTTGGAAGATGGAAGGCATCTCAATATTATGTAAAAAGGGCTTATGCACCAGTGCTTATATCTGCTAAAGCAGAAGAGGGAGGATGCAGCTTATACATTACTAATGATACATTAGAGGTGTTTAAGGGAGAAGTAAGTTGTCAGATTGTACATCAAACTAAAGGAGTACTTCATGAAGAAGTATTTGGAGTAACAGCTGAGAGCTTATCAGTAAGGCATATGATAACCATTCCGTATCAGCAGTATATTACTAATAGAAGTGATGAAAGAAATATCTACATTGTTTATAAGCTCTACAGTGATAAAGTATGTATTAGTTCAGATACATTATTATTAGTTAAGCCTAAGCAATTTGAATTTAAGGAGCCTGGGTTAAAAGTTGATATAGTAGAATATGAAGACCATTTCGGAATAAAAGTAAAAAGTGATGTATTTGCAAGGCGTGTAGGAATTGAGTTTAAGGAAATCGATACGATATTAGAAGATAACTATTTTGATGTATATCCTAATATAGTCAAAGAAGTTAAGTTGATGAAAACAGACTTAGATAATGATGTGACAAGAGAAATGCTACAAGATCAAATCAAGCTTACTAGTGTATATGATTTAATGTAAGCAACAAAGTGAAGAAAGGCAAACTGTAGTTGCAGTTTGTCTTTTTTATGCATATTAGGCATTTAAGTCCTAGAATTATCAAACTTGCAATAGCAACTGATAAGAGAAGTCTATGGCATATTTGTAAAGCGATTAAAAAAGCAAATATATTAGAAAACGGACAACTTTACTTTAGTACAGATATGGAAGAAGGAAAAACATGGTTAGTTAGTGATGAATTTAGAAACAAGGCTTAATTTTAAAGTAACAAATAAAAATGAATAGCTTTCATTAATTAGGGTGTATTGCGTGGAATTGTGCAATATGCCTTTTTAACTTGAAAATAACCTTAAAAAACTTTTCTAAACCTTTAAGATTAATTTAAGGAACGGCTAGTATACTCATTACATAATCAGTCAGCTAAGCGCTATGATATAAATAATCAATAGGAAACGGAAAGGGAGGAAAAGCAATGGCTAGTACAAAAACCAATTATGTTTTTGAGCGTGTAGAAAAGAAGTACTTGCTAACGAAAGAAAAATATCAAGCACTCTTAAAAGCAATAGAACCTTATATGGCTCAAGATGAATATGGTATGCATACTATTTGTAACATTTACTATGATACACCTACCTATGATCTCATTCGAACTTCCATAGAGAAACCTAAGTACAAAGAGAAGCTTCGTCTGAGAAGCTATGGTAGACCTAATAAAAAGGATACAGTGTTTATAGAAATTAAAAAGAAATATAAAGGGGTTGTTTTTAAAAGGAGAGTTTCTTTAACGTTAGAAGAAGCAGAGCGTTACTTAAATAGTGGTATCAAGCCTAAAAAAGAGAATCAGATATTTAAAGAAATTGATTACTTCATGGCATTTTATAAACCTATTCCAAAGGTTTACTTAGCTTATGACAGAATTGCTTACTTTGGTAAAGCGGACTCTAATATTCGTATTACCTTTGACCATCATATCAGAAGTAGGCAGGGAGATTTAAGCTTAGGAAAAGGAGATTATGGTGATTTTCTTTTAGATAACAACGAGTACTTAATGGAAATCAAGGTACCCTTAGCCATGCCACTGTGGTTAGTGCATACGTTATCAGAATTAGAAATTTATCCTACTTCCTTTTCGAAGTATGGAAATGTTTATAAACAAAGCTTATTAGAAATGAGGAGGGAACAAAGATGCTTACAAGCATACTAGATACAGGAGCAGGAACAGGAACACTTCAATTAGGAAACGTTTTAATTTGTACAGGAATAGCATTGATTTTAGGTGTAATCATTGCTTTAGTTTACATGTCAGATGGGAAATATACGAAGAACTTTACAGTATCTTTGGTGATTTTACCAGCACTTATTCAAGCGATTATTGCAATGGTTAATGGTAATTTAGGAACCAGTGTCGCTGTTTTAGGAGCTTTTAGTTTAGTAAGGTTCCGTTCAGTACCAGGTAATTCAAAGGATATTTCTTATATTGTATTTGCCATGGCAATTGGACTAGCTACAGGTGTAGGCTTTGTTAGCTTTGCGGTATTAATGACAGTGATTATTGGTATAGCATTCTTCCTATTATTTAAAACAAAATTTGGAGAAAAACAATCTCCAGAAAAAGAATTAAAGGTAACTATTCCAGAAAATATTGATTATACCACTATATTTGATGATCTATTTGCAAAGTTTACAAACAAGGTAAGTTTAGAAAGAGTAAAAACGACTAATTTAGGTAGTATGTATGAACTACATTACATGATTGCTTTAAAAGAAGAGAATAAAGAAAAACAATTAATAGATGAACTACGTTGTAGAAATGGTAATTTGCCTATTGTATGTGGTAGGCCAAAAGTAACGAAGGAAGAACTGTAGATAAGACTGATTGAGAAGGTGGTATGATGAATAAGAGATTAAGAAAGAATATACGCTTGCTAGGCATGATAGTTTGTATAAGTTTATTTACAGGTTGCAGTAATAAAAAAACAGACATAGCTAGTCAAACGCAGCAAGAAACACTCACAGTAGAAGAAAATCAATCCAATAAAGAAAATACCATAGGAGAATCCTTAATAGCTCAGGTCGTTAACTACGAAGAAGATGATTACTATACATCATGGGAAAATACTGTGGCAGCAACTATTGAATTAAAGGAAGACCAAATTAGTTTTGAAGGAAATGGTGTAAAAGTAGAGGAAAGTACGCTTACTATTGAAAAAGCAGGGACCTACGTAATAAGTGGAACATTAGCAGATGGAAGTATTATAGTAGATGCAGCAGATAAGGCAGCAGTACGCCTTGTTTTAAATGGCGTAGATATTAATTGCACTACAACTGCTCCTGTTTATGTCAAACAAGCCGGTAAGGTAGTTTTAAGTCTAGAAGAGGGGACAACCAATCGTTTTACAGATGGAGAAAGCTATATATTAGAAGATGCCAGTAGTGATGAGCCTAATGCAACTATTTTTAGCAAGGATGATTTAACTATTAACGGAAAAGGTAGCTTAGAAGTAATAGCCAATTACAATAATGCCATTACCTCTAAAGATACTTTGAAATTAATGGAAGGCACATTACAAATAGAAGCAGTTGATGATGGGGTGATGGGGAAAGATGCTGTCATCGTAAAAACAGGTAATGTTCAAATCACAGCAAAAGGTGATGGTATTAAGGCCACTAATGATACAGATGAGACAAAAGGGTTTGTAGCCATAGAAGATGGAAACTTTAATATAGTAGCAGGAGCTGATGGCATTCAAGCTAAAACAAATGTCTATATCGCAGAAGGAACGTATACGGTAGAAACTGGTGGAGAAAGTGCTAATGCAGTTAAAAAGCAAGAACAAAATCAAGTGGCTGGACCTATGGGAAAGGGCCAAACTAAGGTCAGCACGACAGCTACGCAAGTAGAAGATACTACAGCGACTACTACAACGGAAAATACAGATGAATCAACTAGCTACAAAGGCATTAAAGGAAGCAAAGCTATTTATATTAGTGGAGGTACTTTTACATTAAACACAGCGGATGATAGTATCCATAGCAATGATACCATTGCCATTAGTGGTGGAGACATGACTCTAACATCGGGAGATGATGGTATTCATGCAGATACCCAGCTAAATATAGGAGAAGTAAAATTGACTATTACAAAGAGCTACGAAGGACTAGAAAGTAGTGAAATTAATATTACTTCTGGAGAGATTAACGTAATGGCTAGTGATGATGGTGTTAATATAAGTGGAGGAAATGATGCTTCCGCTATTAATGGAAGACCTGGACAAAATAGTTTTGCAAATACAGAGGATGGCAAGCTCACTATTAGTGGAGGCACTCTTTTTGTAGATGCTTCAGGTGATGGTTTAGATGCAAATGGTTCAATTGAAATGTCAGGAGGCACAGTTGTTGTAAATGGGCCAACCAATGATGGCAATGGTGCATTAGATTATGATGGTAGCTTTAATATAACTGGTGGTGTATTCATCGCTGCTGGTAGTGCAGGTATGGCACAAGTACCTTCAAGTAGTTCTACTCAACCAAGTATAGCCATGACTTATTCAGCAAATAAGCAGGCAGGAGAAATGATTCATTTAGCTGATAGTAATGGTAATGCTCTACTGACTTTTGCACCTACTAAAGCCTATCGTTCTGTAGTCATTTCTATACCTGAAATAAAAACAGGAGAAAGCTATAGTTTTTATACAGGAGGTAGCGTTGCAGGTAATGCTACTAATGGTTTATATGAAACAACTGCTGCTTATACACCAGAAGGAGAGGCTGTTAGCTTTACACCAACTGACATAGTCACCTATTTATCAGAATCCGGTGTGACAACAGGAAACAGTGGTTTTGGGCCAGGTGGTAATGGTGGAGGTGGAAGAGGTGAAAAGCCAGATAAAGGAGCTGCAACTCAGGATGGTACTACACCTCCAGCTATACCAGATGAGAGTAATAGACCAGCTTTGCCAGAAGGTACAATGCCTTCAGAAGGAACAATGAAACAAGGTGGGGAAGGTATGACACCACCAGAGAAGCCTACTGGGGAAAAAGGTGCAAATGGAACACCACCAGAAAAACCAAGTACTGAAGGCAATCTAGATACTACAACAGCTCCAAGTGAGAATAGTAGTGCACAGTAAATAAAAGCAAGGACCATTGTCCTTGCTTTTATTATTAACGCTAATTAATTACCTGTTTTATATATCGTAGGTGCAGCTGCATAAGTATCCCAAGAAATAATAAGAGATTCTGTTAACTGTTCTTTATTATAGGTTTCTCTAATAGTTTTAACTTTATAGCCTTTATAGCCAGAAGAAACTAATGAACGTGTTCCTTTAGGTAGCGAACTATCTTTTTTATAACGAACAGGTGAAGGAATAACTTTGTAAACTTCACTTTTAAGGACATAAGTTGTATCTAATAAACTGTGATTAGAATATAAATCAATACAAAGCTCATTATCTTTTGTATAAGCTACGATATAAAGAGGATATTCTAAGGTATTAGTAAACTTAAAATCAATAGAATCCCAATTGATTGTAGCATCTAGTCCCATAGGTACATAAGAAGAAGGCCTAGAATGAGGCAGTCTTTCTGTAGGAAGTAAGCCAATTTGCAAGATGGCATTATATAGGGTAGAAGAAACTTGGCATACACCGCCTCCAACCCCCTGTACCATTTGATAGTTGGCAATAACAGGTGCATAGGTATAGCCTTTATCTAGCGTTGTATTACCTACTATACCATTAAAACTAAAGGTTTCGCCAGGCATCAGTAGGGTATTATTAATGGTAGCAGCACAAACAATAATGTTGGTAGCGTTACCTGTACCTGGAGTAAAACGCGTGTGATAAGAGGTGACAAGAGTATCAACAGTTTTTAGTACTTCCGTAGTAATATCAGGATTGCTTGTTGAAATAAAAGAATTCATATCGATAGTTGTTATGTCAGCCAACTGTTTATAGTCCATTAGATAGTGATGAAGTTTTTCTAAAAGCGCAGTCTTATCAAAAGAAATGGTTGCAACATGAGGTGTTAGCTTAATATCACCGCTTGGTGTAATGTGAATAGCTGCATCTTTAGAATCAACAGTTTGACTAGTAATCAAATTAATTGCAGCTGTTTGTAATTTTTGCTCATCAAAATTTAATGAGATTTCAAAGTTTTTAGGGGCCTCTCCTTCTAATAAAGCTGTTTTATCTAAAAAAGATAACTGATTAGGATAGTGTAAGGCTTCCTGAATAATGGCCGTCAAGTTTGTATCAATTAATAAATCGCCTAAAGAAAGCTGAAGACGAGTATCACCTAATGTTAAGATTAATTGCTTATCTAAAATAGGGTTTAGATAATACTCGTTAACAACAGTGATGGCTTCTTCAGCTGTTTGATTACCTATATCTATATTATTAATAGAAATATTTTTATAAAGTCTTACATCGTACTGTGCAAAAATAGAAGAAAAACCTAGGATACCACTTATAATAATAGCTAATCCACCACAAAGAAGTTGCAAAACAAGAAGTTTAAGTATGTAAATTTTATTTTTTATCATAGGCAGCTAGTTTTTGAAGAAATTTAAGATATTATGAATACGAGTTTCTTCAGTTTCGACTAAAGTGGTTTCTTCTTGAATGAGTTTTTCTTTTAAGCGGACTTGTTGATGATACTCAGCAATGATGGCATTTAAGCGATCAATCTCTTGTTTAAGCTTTTCAATATCATTAAGATTAGCAGTAGTATATTCATCAATAAACCCTTTTAACTTAGTTGAACGTGTATGACCATCATCTAATAGTTTATCAATATTCATAGCTGAGGCTTTAATAATATTATTGACGGTTGTTTTCTTGACAAAGTCAGGTAATTCTGCTGGTAAAGCATTGATTAAGTTTTCTAATAAGTAAACAGAATCTGTAACAGCAACAGTATCTAGGTCATATTGAGTATAAATTTCTTTAATACTTAAATGACGGTCATAAGTAGCTGCTTTTTTGATATCTTCTTCAGAAATAGGGTTTGGCATAGTCGGTGGCTCCTCTATTATTTCTTGTACTTTGATAGTTTCTTCAGTCTCAATTTCCGGCGTTACTTCTACAGCTTCTTCAGAGGTAGCGAAAGATGAAACTTCTTCATCGGTAGTGGAAGTATCTTTTTCAACAAATTTATACTTTTCCAATATAGACATCATTTTTCCCATCTAGTTGACCCTTTCTCTTATAATATTTTATTTATAATATGATATGTATTATGTAAGTGTTTAATAGGATGCCTCCTATAAGAATCAGAGAGGCGGATAAGATATAATAAGCCTTGCGGGTTAATTTATAATCTATAAAATGTAATAACCAATTAATGAAATACATTAAAACATTAATGACTATTACAGTTGAGCATGTCCCTATTAGTAGATAAAAAAAGAGCATTTAGGTACCTCTACATCATTGTTTAATAGAATCTTAATAAAAATAATAAGATATTTAACGTCATACAATATTATATAATATTAAATATCTTATATCAACATATTTAAAAAAATGATAAGATTCGAGAATTAAAATAATTTATAATGAGGTTTCCCTTCTCCAAAAAGCTGCCAGCGAATAAAATCATCTAGAAAAATAGCAGGCAAGGATAAAAAGAACCATATAAAGCTAAAGGGCAAGCAGACTTGACCTAATATGTTAAAAGGAAGATGGCTATAATCCCAAATAGCAAGATGTAGGCCTAAGTTGAGAATGACTCCAGCTACAAATTCTAAGGCAGTAATAAGAATGGCAGACATGGCCATTTGTTTAATTAAGGAAAAATCATAACTAAAGGTGCTATTAATAAGGCCAATTAGAAGGAAGCAAAGGCCTCCTAAAATGCCCATAGTCCAGTGAGTACTTCCACTAAAAAGGATTTCAATCATCATATATAAGAGTCCACCTAGACTAAATAGGGTAAAATATTTAAAAAAAGTTTTCATATCAATTTTCCTTCCAAAGAAATGTTAAAGTTAGTATGAACGGGGAGGTATTGACTTATACTAAGGTTTAAGTTATAAAAGAAGGATATGTGAAACATAAATAAAACAGAGACAACATGGAGAAACTAGAAATGGAACAAAGTACTTTTTTGACACAGTTTTTATTGTTAAGTAATCCACTAACAGTGGCATTTATTGGTGTATTAATCATTTTATTTTTTGGTATTAGACAAATGGAAAAAAGAAAAATTAAGTTTTCTATTCGCATGATTATAAGTACAATAATTGGGCTTGTACTTGGACTTATTATTCAATGGGTAGCTGGATTTCCAGAGATACCAAAAGATATTGTGTGGTTAAGTGAAGTATCTAGCTGGTATGGGCTAGTAGGGAATGGTTTTATGGATCTTTTAAAGATGCTTGTCGTACCACTGGTATTTTTATCTATTGTGAGAGTTATTATGAATATGCAAGGAGAAGGTATTGGGAAGCTCACTGCCAAGACTATAGGAATGCTTTTAGGAACCACTGTTATTGCAGCTATTATTGGTGTTATTGTAGGACAAATCTTTGGATTAGGTTCAGGAGATATTGTGGTTATCCAAGACGCAGAAATACGTGAAATGTCATCTATTGTAGAAACTTTTAGAGGACTTCTTCCGGCTAATCCTGTTAAAGCCATGGCAGAAGCTAATATTGTTGCAGTCGTTATCTTTGCAGCTTTTATTGGTATCGCTATTAGAAGGATGAGCAAAAAGCATGGGGAAGTGATAGAGCCATTTGTAAAATGGATAGAGGCCTTTTACAAGATTATTTTAAGTGTAGCTATGACGATTATTAAATTTATGCCTTATGCAGTTATTGCACTTTTAGCTAATACAATTACTGCAAGAGGTGTAGCAGCCCTAAGCTCAGTACTTCACTTTATAGTAGCTATTTATTTAAGTTTAGCCATTATGTTTGTGATTCATTTAGGAATAGCTCTAGTGAATGGTCTTAATCCTATTCAATATACAAAGAATGTATTAGAGCCGCTAGTACTTGCTTTTACATCACGCTCTAGTTTAGGGACTTTACCTGTAACGATTGAAGCACTTCATAAGAATGTGGGAGTGGATGAAGGAGTGGCTAGCTTTGTAGGAAGTCTTGGCTCCAATATGGGTATGAATGGCTGTGCTGGTATTTATCCGGCTTTAATGACAGTGATGTTAGCCAATATGACAGGTACACCAATGGACTTTAGTTTTTATGTGATGTTAGTCATTATTATCACTATTAGTTCCCTAGGTATAGCTGGTCTACCAGGAAGTGCTACTATTGCGGTATCTGTGGTTATATCAGGAATGGGAATGGGTGCGTATTTCCCACTAGTAGGTGGGGTTATTGCTGTTGACCCTATCATTGATATGGGACGTACTATGGTTAATGTAAGTGGGACACTTATTAGTGCTACTACAGTGGCAAAAACAGAAGGTAAATTAAACAAAGAGATATTCGGTAAGAATGAATAAAAGAATATAAAGAATGATAAATAGAAATAGTTAAAAAGGAAGAATTTTAGAATAGTAAGTTCTAAAATTCTTCTTTTTTTGCATTGCAAAATATTTACTCATATAAAAATATAAGATATAGTATAATTATGTAGAAATAAAGGGGGAATTATAGCATGAAGCAGTTTAAAAAAGTAAGTTGTATTTTATTGATGCTTCTAGTATGTAGTACAGTGGTGCAAGCAGAAGAGATAACACCAGTAGTGACTAACGACCAAACAACTGTATATAGAGATACAAGTGAAATGAAGTTAGATTATATACAGATACCGGGCTTTCTAGTAAGTCCTCTCCAACAAAAAGGAGAGGTACTAGCACCTTTTAATCAATCTAGGATTGGCTATTTTCATCAAGGAATAGATATTAGAGCAGCTGAAGGAACCCCTATTTTTGCAAGTGCTGATGGCACAGTGACTAAAGCAGCACCTGATTCAAAGGGTGTCACTAAAGGCGGCGGACATATGATTTTTATTGATTATGGCAATGGTGTAGAAGCAAGGTATATGCATTTAAGTGCCTATGGGGTAAAAGCAGGTGATCATGTAAAAGCTGGTGATATTATTGGTTTCACAGGAAACACCGGTGACAGTAGTGCACCACATTTGCATTTTGAATACTACATTGGTGGACAGGCTATCGATCCTGCTTTTATTTTTGAAGCAAGTGGCATTATTGGAGATGAAGTAGTAGTGCCTATCAGTCAGAAAAACAATGAAGAAAGCTTTTTGGTTATTCAGGGATAAAAAATTAAATTTATGGGAACCTAAAGTGAAAAGGATACGTCTAAACTAATGGCTAGTTAAGTTTAGCAGATTATTAATTGACTTTAGGAGAAAGAAAAATGAAAATAAACAAAAAACTTTTAGCAGTAATCATGACATTAGTAATTGGAAGTGCAGCTTTAACAGGTTGTGGGCAAAAAACAGAACAACCATCAGTAACGCCAACTGAATCGCCAGCAGTAGATGAAGTTACACCAACTGAAACACCAGTGGTAGATGAGAATACAGGCGGAGTGGCAGGAGAAGAAGTGACAGGAGAAACAGATCCAACACCAGCCCAAGAAACTTATTTTGTAGCAGTTGATGGTATTGAAATGCCAGCAGGAATGGCTATGGATAGCACTATGTTTGCTGATACTTATGGTATTGATACAAGCTTATTAAACAGCTATTATGTACAAATGCCAATGATGAATGTACATGCAACAGAGGTTGCTGTATTTGAATTAAAGGATGCTAAAGATGCTGATAAAGTAATGGCTGGTATAGAAAAAAGACAAAAAGCTTTAGTAGATCAATGGAAAAGTTACTTACCAGAACAGCTTGAATTAGTTGAGAACTATAAAACGGCACAAAAAGATAATATGATCTTATTTGTTATTAGTCCAGAAGCAGATCAAATTGTACAAAAATTTGAATCAGCAAAATAATATAGAAAAAATAGAGATAATAAAAAGCCATGGATTCCCATGGCTTTTTATTTATAGTCCTAACTCACAAGCAACAGCTTCCACATGACCTGCTACCTTTACTTTACGATAAATTTTGGTAAGAATTCCCTTTTCATCAATCATAAAAGTACTTCTTTCAATACCCATACTTATGCGTCCATACATATTTTTTTCTTTAAGTACATCATAAAGTTTACATACCTCTTCATTGCTGTCCGAAAGAAGCACGAAAGGAAGATTGTATTTAGCAATGAATTTATCATGAGAAGCAAGGGTGTCACGGCTTATACCTAAAATAATAGTATTTGCATCAGCAAAGGCATTAAAGTGGTCACGAAAAGCTTCCGCTTCTCTGGAACAACCTGGTGTATTATCCTTAGGATAAAAATACAAAATAACTTTTTTACCTAAATAATCACTTAAACGATGCTCCTTTTGGTCCGAACCCATTAAAGTAAAATCAGGAGCAACCATACCTTCTGTTAAAATCACATCTGACATTATATAACCTCCTTAGTAATAAAGTTCTAATTAATAATTATTATCCTATAAAAAGTATTGTTTGTAAAGAGAATCGTGTGTAAAATAAAAGAAAAAGTATAAGGAGTGCCTATGTATATTATTATTTCACCAGCAAAAACATTTAAAATACCTGAGAATACATCTTATAAGCCTTATGTACCACTCACTTTTCACGAGGCCACTAGAACTTTAGTAAAGCAGCTTTCACAATATACCGTAGAGGACTTAAAGCAGCTCATGAAAATGTCAGAGGCTTTAGCAGAAGTAAATGAAGCCAGATATAAAGCATTTTTTAATCCAAGCCAAGACAGCTATGAAGCTATCTATGCTTTTTATGGTGAGGTTTATAAAGCCCTCCAAGTAGAAAGCTTAGATCATGAAGCTATAAGCTTTATGCAAAATCATATGGGCATTTTATCGGGTTTGTATGGTTTAATTAAGCCTTTAGATAGGATACAAGCCTATCGACTAGAAATGGGGACAATACTTTCAGTAGGAGAGAAGAAGAATTTATATGAGTTTTGGAAAGACGATTTAACAAAATATGTCTTAGCTCAGCTGGAAAGACAAAAAGAAAAAGGCTTTTTGGTCAATTTAGCTTCAGAAGAATATAGTAAAGTATTAGACTTAAAAGCAATTAGTAAACAATATCCAGTTATTCAAATGAGCTTTAAAGAAGCTAGTGGAGAAAATTATAGAGTAGTAGGTATGTATGCTAAAAAAGCTAGAGGTCAAATGTTACGCTTTATTTGTGAAAATAAAATAGAAGAAGTAGAGGAGTTAAAGCGGTTTTCAGAATCTGGATATAGCTGGAATAAATCACTATCTACAGAGAAACATTTAGTATTTACAAGAAATAAATAAAATGAAAAAGATAAAAAGGGAAAAGGCCTTCCAGGGGAGTTGGAAGGCCTTTATATGGGGTTAAAAATAGATAACTTAAGTATCTAGGATTACATCATAAAGGTTTAATGTGATGATTAAGTGAAGGGAAAATGATAATTAGAAGAAAACATAAAAATACAAAAAAACATTATCCATATATTCAAAAGTTACAGAAAATATGATATAATAATTTGTGTAATATGATTAATAAATAGATGAGAAGAGGTGGTTATATGGGTGAAGCTGCTACAGTTGCTTGCCAGCCAATGACATTCCAAGGTGAAGAAAGTCGTCATAGCAATAATTTTTGTGTTAATCAGTTACCGCATAAAGATAAATTACTTTGGCATATCATTACGAAAACGGATACTGACACAGAAATTAGGTTTAATGTAAAAGAACATCATACGTACAAAGAGGATGATCTAAGATTTGAGAATATCCAAAATGGTACGATTACCCCGTATTATGCTTATAGAAACCTATATATATCAGAAGTAAAAAATGTCACTGGCCATTTTATTGTAAGAGTAGAAGCTATTGATTAGAATAATAAATTTAAGATCATGAGAAAATATGAAAAAGATGTTCTTTAAAGGGCATCTTTTTTATTTTTACATGTTTAATAGTTTGGTTTATTTGGAATAATTAAATGAGATAAAAAATTTAATATTTATAAGGGAAGTGAAACCGTGATTTCAGTTGTAGTTGCTAAAATAGCATTAATAGTAATAACAACCTTACCTTTACCTAGTCTGAAAATAAACTATACTCAATCAAACATCTTAAAAGAAGCTAAGTCGTATACTAAAAGTAAGATAATAGACATAAGAGATTGGCATGAGCTACAAGCTAAAAAAGAGCCAGTAAAAACTTATATAGAAGAAGTTGTATCAACAGAGAACCCAGGGGATATTCAAGAAGAAAAAACAAATGAACAAGAAGAAACGAAGGGTGAGGAAGTAGAGGAACCAAGAGAAGAACAAGGTAATACACAAGAAGAAACACCAACTGAATCAGAAGAACCAAACGATGAAGAAGGTGTAGAGTCACCGAAAGAAGTAGACAATATGCAAGAAGAAAAAACAAATGAACAAGAAGAAACGAAGGGTGAGGAAGAAGAGGAACCAACACAAGAAGGTAATACACAAGAAGAAACACCAACTGAATCAGAAGAACCAAATGATGAAGAAGGTATAGAGTCACCTAAAGAAGTAGACAATATGCAAGAAGAAAAAACAAATGAACAAGAAGAAACGAAGGGTGAGGAAGGAGAGGAATCAACAGAAGAACAAGGTAATACACAAGAAGAATCACCAATCGAATCAGAAAAACCAAAGGATGAGGAGGCACCACCAGCAGAAGAAACAATTAAGGAAGAAGAGGTAGCTAAGCGAGAAGTTACAAGCGATTGGAAGTTAATAGAGGATGTTTACATTAAGGGAGACTTATATCTTTTAAATGGTATAGTCAATTTAGAGGGACATACCTTGCATGTAGAAGGTAGTGTTTATCATAGGGGTGGGCAGTTAAAAATTTCAGATGGCAACTTGAGAATTGAAGGTGATTATTTATTAAAAGGGGTAGATGGAAAGACGGGTGAGGGACAATTAATAATGAAGCATAGAAGCGGCATAATGGAGGTAGGTAGAGATGTTTATATAGATACACAAGCAACTCAAACAGATCAAATGAAGGCAGGAACACTTATTATAAAGGGAGACTTTATTCAGTGTACTAGTTTATTAGGAAGCTATACGAAGAGAAATGACTTTATACTCGTTTTAGCGGGTGAAGATAATCAATGTATCAGTGTGAATTGTCCTGATACGATTAACCGTATTGAGTGGCTTGTTATAGAAGGTGATGCAGAGAGAGAACTTTATTTTGATACAAATCAAATTGTTAGCGTACAAAATTTGAAAGCAGTTGTTACCCCCAAAATTCGTGATGGCAAAAATCTAAAGATAATTGAAAATGTATTATTAGAAAATGGGATATGGCAAGGTGATTTAAGAATTGATAACATCGCATTGCATAAGCCAGTTGTGATTCAAGGTGATTTAATAGCAGACACAAGCGTTACTTTAGTCAATAAGCAAATAGAGGTTAAAGAAAATTATATTCAGCGGATAGGTACACTTACTTGTATAGATACTTATCTAAAGATAGGAGAAAATCTAATCATTGAACCTAATGCTACTTTAAGTATGGAGGGTTCAAAAAGTAGATTAGAAGTAGAGGGTAATTTAGAGATTAAAACAGGTTATGAAAAAGCGGGGCGTATGAAGCAGGGGACTTTAGTCATAGGAGGAAGTATCTACAAAGAAGGAAAGAGGTGTAGTTTTTATACGGAATCAGAACTCCTAGTTATTTTAAAAGGAAATGAGAATCAACTCGCTTATATCACAGGAAGTAATATACAATTAGAAAAGCTTCAACTGTTACAGCCTATAGAACAGTATCAATTTGACTTAGAGGTAAAATACAAATTAGAAAACTAGAATGCGTGTTTGTCACCATTGAAGAAGGAATTAGTTTTCTTCAATGGTGACAAACACCTTGTTAATAGGAATATTAACAGCATTTGTGTAAATAAGTGAAAAGAATAAGAAAATAATATATAATAAATGTAGTTGAAGAGAGGAGCGTAAGATGAACGCATTTGAAAAGAAATACAAACCATTTAAGAAGCAATTTATTATTCCTACTATTGTTTTTATTTTATGTGCGGTAACAAGTATTTTTTTGTTTTATCAGGGCAAGGCAAGAAGTATAGATCCACCTAAAACTAGTTTTCTTGTACCGGGAACTACTATACTTGATCTAACACAGTCAGGTCGATATACGATTTATTTAGAATTAGATACTTTATTTGAAGGTAAGCATTATGAAGCACCTGAAGTTATAGAGGGACTAAAATGTGAAGTGATGAAGGATGAGACTAAAATAAAGGTTGAAGCAGCAGATTTGAGTTATAGTTATAATAGAAATGGTCAAAAAGGCGAATCGTATTTTAATTTTACTATCGAAGAGCCAGGGAGCTATACTATTATTACGACTATAGATAATGAGCAAATGAAGGAAGCTGTATTATCTGTAGGACTTAAAAATGAAAAAATGGTTAGAGTACTGCAATTTACTGTAGGTGCCAGTGTATTAATGTTAGTTGGAATATTTGAATTTATAGGTTACATGATTTATGGTCTTATTAAGTTAATGATTTATAAAACTAAATTAAAACAAAATACATATTGATAAGAGCTAAAAATAAAGAAGATGGATATTAAAAGTAATATAGCGTTAGCAATAAAAAATGGACTAGAATAAAACTATTAAAGGAGGGTGTATAATGGGAAAACTTTATCAATTCCCTGAACATAAGCGTTATAATTCCTATAAAGCACCTACCTATTCAGAGGATCAACAGCTTTTACAAGGGATGATGCATGCGCTTATTGCAACTTATCAAGAAAAAATTTCCCAATTGGAGAGCTATAAAGAGGAAATTAGGGCGTTGAATGAAACAAAGTGTGATACAGCTAAGGAGATGCTACAGTTAGTTAAGCAAATGCAGAAGTTATTTTTCAAGTATGGTGTTTATTGTAACTTTTATCGTTTTTATACTTTAAATCATTTATATATACTCTATTTTAACGATACAAATTTAATTTACACCTTTGAGGATAATCATCGAATGGATGTTAATCCATATACGCCAAGTCAATTTGAGGAACAGTTTAGTAATTATCCTTTTACTTTAAATTTAGAAGATGAAGTGTTTGAAGCTTTTGATAAGCAAATACAAGATTTGAGAATTACTATAATTACGCTGACCAATACACAAATTTAGTAGCTAGGAAGTTAAGTTGAAAATTGTTATTTTAAAATCTAATAATAGTCTAACAAAGTAGATTTAAATTGAAAAATTCTCAAAAATTGACAGCTAATTCGATTTACTATACGATAGAAATGATGTAAAAGGAAGTTGTAAAGTAAAGAGGATGTGATTGTTTGACAGTATCTTTGAGAACAAAAGTAACGGCAATGACTTCATGTATTATTGTAGCCGTTTTCTTATTGACTGGAATTGTTTATTATGAAAGTATTCACAGCTATGCTACACATAGTGTATATAAACAAGCTTTAGGTATTAGCCAAGTAGGGCAAGCCATGATAAATGGTGATGCTCTTCAAAGAATTGAACAATTAAAGGATAAAGAAAATCAGGATTATAAGGAAGTTAAGGGTGTTTTAACAACATTAGGACACTTAATAGAGAGGGGAGATATATTTGCTATAAATACCTATGAACAAAATCTTGTTTATTTATCTGATAGCGTAAAAGAGAATTTTGTATTAAGTTATGAGCGTTTACCAAAAGAAAGATTTATAAGCGTGTTAAATAAATTAAAAATAGGAGAACCTTTCTATTTTAAAGACTATTATGATGAATATAATAAAAATATACTATGTGGCGTTTTAATGCCAATATTTAATTCCGATCAACAGCTAGTGGGGATGGTAGGCTATAAAATAGAAAGAGATCTCTTTTATTTAGATTTATATTTGGTTAGATGGCTCATTATATTAAGTACAGTAGTGTCTGCATTGGTTTGTATAGTACTAAACTATTTTAGCTTTAAAAGGGTATTGAGACCTGTTGATAAGCTAATGAATACTATGAACAAGGTAGCTAAAGGTGATTTTAAAATAGAAGCAGATGTCAATAGGAAAGATGAGATAGGCAAAATTAATAGAAACCTAACTGAAAGTTGTGAACGTATTAGCCAGATGTTTGAGCATATTACTATTTCATCTACTAGCTTAAAAATGATTGCAGAAAGAATCTTAGAAACTTCCAAGAGGGGGTTAGTTGCTTTGGAAGAGATTACAAATTCAACTAGAGAAATTTCTCTTATTTCATATGAACAAGTAGATAAACGAGAAAGTGCTAAATTGGCTATTACCTATTTAGAGGAAGATATAAGAATTGTTATGGCTGAAGTAGATAAGGAAAAGAAAGAATGCAAAGTGAGTGAGGAATTTATTGAACAAATGGCTACTCATATAAGTACAATTAAGCAAAAAATATATGAGTTAGACCATGTGTTTGAGATTATTGATAAGCATACCGTTAATCTAGCAGCTGTTACAGAAAGACAAATGGCTGTATCAGAGGGATTTACAGCTATGGCAGAAAGTTTAAATCATGAATCAGAAAGCTTGAATAAAAGTGTATCGCGGGTAAAAGTGTAATAGATAAAAAGAAGTATCTTTTGGAGGTTAGGTTGCAAAGGATACTTCTTTTGTTATATGATTAATATTAAATGTCCAATGCTATGACACAATGACAAACTTAAAGAATCAAAGGGAGAAAAATGATGTATAGTTTTAAAAATGACTATAGTGAAGGTGCTCACGAAAACATATTAAAAGCAATGGTAAACTCTAACTTAGAACAAACGTCAGGTTATGGAGAAGATACTTATACAGAAATAGCCAAAAAGCTATTAAAAGAAAAAATAGAAGATGGCACAGCCGATATTCACTTTTTTGTAGGTGGAACACAGGTTAACTTAACCGCCATTTCAGCTTTTTTAAGACCTCATGAGGCAGCTGTTGCTGCAGAAATAGGGCATATTAATGTTCATGAAACAGGAGCGATTGAAGCTACAGGCCATAAGGTAGTAGCAATGAAAGCTCAAGATGGAAAATTAACACCTGCACTTATAGAAGAGGCTTTAGATAGACATACAGATGAGCATATGGTAAAACCCAAGCTCGTGTATATTTCTAATTCAACAGAGATTGGTACACATTATAACTTAAAAGAATTAGAAGGACTTAGTGAGTTTTGTAAGGCACATGGCCTCATTTTATTTATGGATGGTGCACGATTAGGTTCTGCTTTAACAGCCCATGACAATGAAATCACCTTAGCAGATTGTGCAAGATTAACGGATGCTTTTTATATTGGTGGTACTAAAAATGGTGCATTAATGGGTGAGGCTTTAGTGATTACTAAAGAAGAGCTTAAAGCTGATTTTAGATTCCATATTAAACAAAAAGGAGCACTACTTGCTAAGGGAAGATTATTAGCCATTCAATTTATTGAGTTATTTAAAGAAGACCTATTCTTTGACTTAGCTGCCCATGCTAATCAAATGGCTAACCAATTAGCTGAAGGTATAAGAGCGGCAGGTTATAGCTTCTTAACAGAGTCAGTAACAAATCAAGTATTTCCCATTTTTCCAGATGTGCTTTTAGAGCAGCTTAAAGAGGAATTTGATTTTTCTTTCTGGGAGAGAAAAGACGAAACACATACGGTTATACGTCTAGTAACTTCATGGGCTACTAAGCCAGAAGAAGTAGAACGCTTTATAGCTTTTATTAATCAATAAGATAAAAATATGAATAAGTATTTTACAGTATCCTCTCATTAAAAAGGAGACGAAGAGAAGCCCTAGGGGCTTCTCTTCGTCTCCTTTTTTAATAATAATAGGGTATGAGGTTACTATAGGTAGATTAATCAAATAGCTTCTTTTGAGAGTTTACATGCTTGATAGCTATAAATACATAATAAGATATATCCAATAACTTGAAGATAAGATAAAATGAGTGGCATAAGTTGGTAAGAGAATAAGTAGCTATCTGTTAGGACTAAACTCATATTTAGCGTTTCTAAAATGCTAAAATAAACAAAGAAATGTAGTGTATTTTTATGTGGCCTATATAAATAAGCAAGGATGAGGCAAACAAGTGCAGGAAAAATGTAGCGTTCATGCATATGATGACCCAAAGTGAAAATACCTATAATCATTAAGGCTCCATAAAGTGCTAAGTTATTTTTAGTACTATCTTTAATGGCTAAAAAAGCAGTATAGCCAATGGAAAATAGGATACCTATGAGACCAATAAGCTTATAGCTTAAACCTAGGAAGGTAGCTGTATCAGGTGCCCAAAGACCATTAATGATAGCTATAAAGTTTGTGGCATTTAAAGAACCATAAGGATAAGATCCCATAGTTGAAAAATAAAGTTTAAAGAGCCATAAAGGGTCCTTTTTGGTAATAAGGAAAGGTAAGCAAATAAGGATGAAGACTCCAAGAGCAATCAGTCCAGAAATAAGAGTTTGCTTAATCACTGTTTGAGCTGGCTTTTCTTTACAATAGTAATAGTAACCAATAACAAAGATAGGACCAAATAAAAACATCTGTGGCTTAATAAGTAAACCTAAAACAAAGGCTATACTTGCATAAAGGAGTCTTTCGTTGTATAAGCTTATAAGCATTAAAATAACAAAAAAAGAAAAAACAATATCTACCTGTCCCCAGATACTAGAGGTTAATAAGACAGCCGGATTAAAGAAAAAGAAAGCGGCTAGTAGCAAGGGGTTTTTATGTTGTCCTTTTTCAGCATAATAATAAATAAGAAGTGTTGTTAATAAATCGAAGATGATAATAGGAAGTTTTAAAAGCATAGAGTGAAGTATATGAGTATAAGGTAATTCGGTAAGTCTTAATAAAATACCAATAGGCCATAAAATAAGTAAATAGCCAGGAGGATAATCAGCAAATTGCATGGACTCATAAAAACTTCCGGGACCGTAATTAGCCATGCCCAAAGCCCATCCGGACCAACAGGTCATATCTGTAGGATGTCCGGTATAAAAGAAAGCCAAAAAAATGCGTAAGCAGATACCTGATATGAGCAGAAGGGCTAGCTTTGTTTTAGAAGAAGTCCTTTGATTAGTACTTAATAAAGTAAATTGTTTGTAAGTACGAATGTAAATAATACTATAAATAATCATTAATAAAAGTACGATATTGGCAATTAATTGAAATTCATTTTCCATGATAATTTCCCTTTGGCAAAGTTTTAGCAATATATTAGCACAAAAATCAGATTCTTCCAAGGGATAATAATCATTAGAACATTTTGATGGGTTAAACCTGATTAGGTTTGGCATGAGTGAATATATCCTCAATGTATTTTTCATAGTTTTCTTTTTGTGTGTGTTTATTTCCGGAATAAATTTTATGTGAAGTAACGGCGCTATTTAAAAGAGTAGGTGTTAATGAGGTTAAATGATGAAATCTGCCTATGTCGTATAAATTTCTAAGTGTTTTACTGATTTTTAGAAGTGAGTCATAGTATTTGCCATTAGCAAAGCCCCTAAGTTTTGAGGCATCATGGGTTTTTGCATAAAAGAAAAGTGACTTAGCTAGCCACCCATGTTTAGCAAAGCCATCTTTAGTCGTATAGGATAGAACAAAGTTAAGGTAATCAGTAAACTCTGTAAATGGACCAGTGGTGGTTTTTATACCAACAATAGGATACCATAGGTCTTTGATTTTCCCACTATTGGTCCCAGAAGAGCTATAAAAAGCAAGAGTTACCTTTTCTATGCCATAAGGGTATTTAATGTCTACATTAATTAAGCCTATCATCCTAAATGGCGATACCGTATAAACATTGACTTTAAAACTATCTTGATATATTCTAATTATTTCACTTGAGTTTGACATCATTATCACCTGAATCAAATTTATAAAATGTAATAAAGAGATAAACCATATAGTTATGGAGGGCGTAACTATATGGTTTATCTTTAAAGTTAAGGTTTATGCAAACTATAAGAAGCTTTCTTCGAGTTCTTTGAGATCACTTCTTATCTCGTCAAGTTCTACATAGCTTTCTTTAATCTCCAATAGTCGCTGAAGAAATACCTTTTCTTTTTCTGTTAAGTCCAGTTCTTCGTACCAAGGTCTTTCTTCTTCGGTTTCATCAAAATAATAGGAGGTGTAATATAAATGAATTAAAAAATCCCCTAGATACCAGTAATCCATTTTTTTTACATATTTTTTATTGTCTATATAGCGAGCTAATCCAAAATCTATTAATATGAGTTCATTACTATCTGTTAAGATAACATTGGGAGGTCTAATATCACGGTGAACAATATTGTTTTTTTGTAGTATGGCAATAATGTCTAACATTTTAAAGGCAATTTCATAGATTTCTTTTTTGGTAAACTGATGGCCATCTTCCATGAGTAAATCTTCAAAAACTTGACCTTCCATATATTCTAATATATAGCCTTTTGCATTAGGAAGATTAAATTTTCCTATAAACTTAGGAAAACAAGGGGAGTCTAATTTTTTTAATAGTACTTCCTCGTAAAATAATTTTTCTTTTGTTTCCCTAAGCATATTTTTTTTGAGTTGTTTAATAATATATTTTTTGGACTCATGACTTTCAGCTAGATAAACTATGCCATATCGCCCTTCAGCCAACATCTCAGTAATAGAGTATCCATTTATTTGTTCTCCGGGTTTATAATATTTATCCATATACACAACATCTACTTTTAATTAATTTTTTACGATTATCTGCTAAAAGAACGGCTACGACTAAAAGAACGACTACGACTGAAAGAACGGCTACGGCTAAAAGAACGGCTAGAAGAACGTCTTGAACGGCAACGGCAATTTCTACGGCCCCATGAATTGCAACCACAACGATTAAAACAATCACTTGAACGGCGACGACACCTTCTGCAACGTCTTGACCTACGACTAGATCTTCTAGAAGAGTCACTTGAACTACTATTAGAGCGACTTACTTTGAAATGATTATGCCCTCTACATGAATCTGATCTTAAACAACTCATAATACCATCTCCTAATAATATGATTTAACTAGAATATATATGGATATATTGTAGTCATGGTACATTATATGACTCGTATTTATTTGTTGTGACAAGTTTAAAATTTTTTAGACATAAAGTTATCTAGTTGTTATCCTAAGTTCACATTATGAAAAGGAGACTTCACTTTTACATTTATGTCTATGGAGTGGATAAATTAACTCTCTAATAATGATTAAAGAATTCTAAATATAATGTTAATTGAGTGTATTAAGGTTATAATAAAGAAGATTAAATGAGTGGAGGAGGAAATGATGATAAGTTTAACTGAAGCTAATCAAATTTTTAAGGAAGCTTGCGAGTTGAATAAAGGTGATTGGATAGAACATTCCCAGAATGTTGCTAATCTAGCAAGAAAAATAGCTATAAAATCTGGTTTGAATTCAGAAAAAGCCTATATTTTAGGTCTACTTCATGATATTGGAAGAAGAAATGGAATAGTGCAAGCAAGACATGCCATTGAAGGGTATAAATACATGGTGGATAGATGTGAAGAGGTAGCTAGGATTTGCTTAACCCATACCTTTCAATACAAAAATGTGATGGGTATATATGATACATGGGATTGTGCGAAGGAAGAGATAGAAATGGTTAAAGATTACCTAGAGCATATTACATACGATGATTATGACAAGCTTATTCAATTTTGTGATGCAGTTTCTCTAGTTAAGGGATATTGTATTGCTGAACAAAAGATGGTTAGCTCTGTTCTCAAATTTGGATTTAAAGAAACCACTATAGCAAAGTGGCAATCTATACTGTTACTAAAATCCTATTGGGATAGTAAGGTAAGTGAAAATGTATATGATTACTTTAACGAGTAAGAGGTAGAAATAAACATAGGAATCAGTTCTATTACTTCATAGAATATGGAAGTGCCTATGAAATAATTATGTAATATAAGAAGACTCATGGAAAGGAATAGAATAGATGAATATTGTTATTATTAATGGAAGTAGTAGAAAAAATGGTGCTACAGCAAAAATATTAAAAGAGATATCAAATGTATTAAATACATATAGTAACATGAATATTCAGTTGATACATTTGTCGGATATAAAGATGGAATTTTGTAATGGATGTTATTCTTGCTACAAGACGGGAACATGTTTTATTCAAGACGATGTTGAGCAGATCATAGAGCTTATTTCAAAAGCCGATGGCACCATAATAGGAACGCCAACTTATGAAAGTAATATATCAGGACAACTAAAGGTGCTAGCAGATAGAGGACATTTTGTTTTTGAACAGTTGTTACATCAGCAATATGCATTGACAGTCACCACATTTGAAAATTATGGTGGAGGAGCAGCTTCAAGAATTTTAAATAATCTAATGACCTACTCAGGAGCAACATTAAGTGCAAGTATCAAGAAAAAAATCCTTTTTAATGAAAACCCTTTAGATGCAGTAACAAAGAAGAAATTACAGAGGGAAGTGAGAAGATTTTACCTAGATATAGAAAAAAGGAAAATACATCCTTTTCAATGGGTAAAGCAGAAAATAATATTTGAAATGGGTATTAAGCAATTTGTATATAAAAAAGCAGCAAAATATACAGGAATATTTGATGGTGTATTTAAGCATTGGGAAAATAAGCAAATTAATTTTAAACATATACAATAAGAATTGTAGATAATAAAATGGTTGCTAAATGAAGAGGGTAAAAGAGCTATTAGATTAGATGCTTTTTCAAAAAATCCCTTTGCACTAAAAATGTATATAGCACTAGGATATACTGTAGTTGGGGAAACTCACTGGAGAAAAGGGTTATTTTACTTAATGGAAAAGGTATTGATATAGAAAGAATAGATTTGGAGTGATAAAATAAATGATAAAGCTTATCCACAATATAGGTAAAATCAGTAATATAGGAGAGGCAAACAAATAGAAATTTGTCTGAGTGCTTATGAAGAATGCTGCTGAGCAGAAATGAGAGGATAAGGGCTACCTTCCGGAATTCCGCTTCGTATTTTTTGAAGCACTAAGGCTCACTTTTTTGATGAACGTGCGAGAACTCCTTTCAGTCAAACACTCGCACTAAAACCCATCAAAAAAGTTCGCCAAGTGCTTCTAAAAAATACTACGAAGTCATTCCTCCAGGCAGTCCTTATCCTCTCATTTCTTACAAGCATCATTGACCTCATAAACGTTCAAGACCCTAAACGAGAAGTACAGAAAAGAAATAATAACAATAAGTGCCTACTAAAAGTACTCAAAAGTCATCCCACTAGGACAGGCACACTCTCTCAGTTCTACAAACAATAATGCGTAAAGCTTGATACATTATTGCTATGGGTGCCTGCCCCAATTCTGAATATTTTTTAACTGTCATTACGCCTTCTTTCCACGCTTCTTCACTGTCTTGGATGTTTATGAGGTCAACAACGTTTATGAAAATGAGTGGGTATGGGTGCATGGAGTAGTGACTTGGGAGCATTTTTCAGAAGCACTTAGTGAACGTTTTAGATGGGTTTTAGGCAACTGTTTGAACGAAGTGAGTTCTGCCGTTCATCTAAATAAGTGAACTTAGTGCTTCAAAAAAATGTGAACCGGAACAACGGAAGGCACCCATACCCACTCATTTTCTCTCAGACGTACTTCTCATAAACTCCAAGACAAATTTCTATTTTAAAGGGAGGAATAGTATGAATAAGCCATATCAATTAGTAGCAGGAGACAAAGTAGCCATTGTAAGTTTATCCAGTGGCATACTTGGAGAAGCATTTTGTAAGCATCAGATTGAATTAGGGAAAAAGCGCTTAAAGGAGTTTGGGCTAGAACCTGTTTTTATGCCCAATGCGTTAAAAGGAATAGAATATATAAAAAATCATCCTGAGGCAAGAGCAGAAGATTTAAAAGCAGCGTTTTTAGATGATTCAATAAAGGGGATTGTTTGTGTAATTGGAGGAGATGATACTTATCGTTTATTACCTTATTTAATGGAGGATCAGCTCTTTATTAAGAAGGTAAAAGAAAGCCCAAAACTTTTTACAGGGTATTCTGATACGACCATTGATCATTTAATGTTTTATAAGTTAGGGATGGTAACCTTCTATGGTCCTAATTTTCTGTGTGACTTAGCAGAGCTAGGAGAACAGATGTTACCTTATACAAAAACAGCTTTTGAGCTATATTTAAAAGAGACAGATGAACCTCCTATTATACAATCAAGTGCCCTCTGGTATGAAGAACGTACAGATTTTTCTGTAGATGCAATAGGAAAAGAAAGAAAGGCTCATGTTGAGACAAGAGGCTATGAACTTTTGCAAGGACCCAAAAAGTTTCAAGGGAGATTATTGGGAGGATGTATAGAAAGTCTTTACGATACCATATCTAATAATCGTTATGAAGATGAAAAAGCAGTATGTGAGAAGTATGGTATTTTCCCTAGTTTAGAAGAATGGCAGGATAAAATATTATTTCTTGAGACTTCAGAGGAAAAGCCATCTCCAGAAGAACTAGAGAAAGTACTTATAGCATTTAAGGAAAAAGGCATCTTTCAGGTGATTAATGGCATTCTTGTAGGAAAACCACAAGATGAAACTTATTATGAAGCATACAAGTCGGTGTATTGTAAGGTAGTAGATAATGCTAATTTACCAATTGTTTACAATGTGAATTTTGGGCATGCACACCCTAAATGCATTATTCCCTATGGGATTGAAGTTGAAGTAGATATGCAAAATAAAATGATTAGCTGTAAAGAACCACTATTTAGGAGTAAGTAGAGGGAGTTTAAGATGAATTTAGGGGTTAAATTAAGGAGGGGGAGCAATGCCACAGGGTACAATAAAAGCCTTAATGAAGAAAGGTATGCTTTTAAAAGTAATAGTAGGGGGAATTATTGTTAGTAGCATGGTTGTTATCATGTTTTTAGGAAAGGACTATGCAGAGTCAATATTGGATAAACCCTTTGTTTTAAGAGAAAATGGAGATAATGAGAACTATTTTACAAGAGTATTTCCACCGGTCTGCAATATAGAAGAATTAACTTTATATAGGACAGGTGGATATATTGAAAACCAATGGTACAGGAATGGGACTTTTATTGGAAGGCATAAAGTTATCAGTATGTATTGGGGATATGTAGGCAATCAAGTTGTGATTTGTTTATGCCCAAGTTTAACATATGACCCAGAAGAGTTTGATACAACTAATCGTATTGCTAATAGAATAGAAAAAAGTAAGGGTGGTTTGGCTGATGAAATGTTAGATGATTACATACAATACTTAAAGACTCAAGGTGTAGAACTTACCCGAGATGATTTTACACCCACTATGTTAATCATTACAGATGAAGATGACATACAGATAAAAAGATACTTCCTTTACTTAGCAGGTATAATATTTACAGGCATTTTTTTAATGTGGTTAAAGCAACTTATAGTATTTATCAATTTAAAATGGTATAAGGGGATAAGAGAAGCTTGTAAGCAGTATGGTGATTTAGAAGATTTATTTCAGCAGATTGAAAAAGAGGTATGGATCTATTCTAATAAAGGATGCTATTTTAGTAAAGAATGGCTAATAGATATTAAAAAGAAACGTATCATTAAGTTATCAGATATCGTGTGGTTTTATTTAAGACATAATGAGGGGGTTTCTAGAGAGGAAATAAGGGCATCGTTGTATTCTAGAAAAGGAAGTAAATACGTTTTTAAATTTTCAGATCAAGATGATGCAGCCTTTTTCATAGAAGAAATGAAAAAGATCATTACTTGGTGCGAGGCACGTTATTCAAAAGAAAAATTAAAAGTCTGGAATACAAATAAGCAAATTATTATTGATGAAACACTATCTCATAGTCATTTAGAAGTGGCTGATTAAAGGAGGAATGCTCAAGATGAATAGTGGACCAAGATTTAGATATGCAGAAGAAAAGGATGTAGCTTTAATTCTGAGCTTTATTAAAGATTTAGCAGAATACGAGAAAATGTTAAAGGAAGTAGTTGCTACAGAAGAAGTGCTCCAATACTGGCTATTTAAAGAGAAGAAGGCAGAAGTGTTTTTTGTTATGGAAGACGAAAAAGAGGTAGGATTTGCTTTATTCTTTTATCATTTTTCTACTTTTCTTGGACAAGCAGGTATTTATTTAGAAGATTTATTTGTGCTTCCAGAATATCGTGGTAAAGGCTACGGGAAAGCGATTTTAAAGCAATTAGCAAAGATTACTATAGAGCGTGGCTGTGGTCGCCTAGAATGGTCATGTCTAGACTGGAATAAACCAAGTATTGACTTTTATTTATCATTAGGGGCAACACCTATGGAAGAATGGACCACCTATCGTGTAACAGGTGATACTTTAAAGAAACTATCAGGGCAGTAATGCGACAATTAGCTTACATATGGTTTAATATACATAAGGTCTTAAGTCATATAGTGGAACAAGACTGTTGGGAAAACAATTATAATAAAGAAGCTTATGATTTACACTTAGTAAGGGGGAAACGTATGGAATTAGAGGAAGTGATGTACAAAAGAAGGAGTTCAAGAGAATTTCTAACAAAGGAAATAGCAGATGAAGACATAGATACTTTAACGCACTACGCTATGAGTGGACCAAGTGCTTGTAATAAAAGGCCGTGGGAGTTTTACATTATTAAAAATGCAGGTATTAGAGGAGAGTTAAGGAAGGTAACAAAATATACAGACTATGTGTCACCACTTATTATTATTGTTGCTGGTAACACAAAAAGGGCACTTGCTTTGCAGCTCAATGATTTTTGGATACAAGACTGCTCTGCAGCAATAGAGAATATTCTACTCGGGGCAACATCCTTAGGTATTGGTTCTTGTTGGTGTGGGTTAAAACCACAAGTAAGACCAGTAAAAAAGGTTCAAACTATTTTAGGTATAGAAAAACACATTGTACCACTAGGTTTAATTCATTTAGGTTATACGGCTCAAGAACCCGAGCAAAGAAGTCAATATGATAAAAAAAGAATACATATCATGGAATAACATATTTGGGGAACTTCTATTATTAGTGAGGGAAGAGTGTATGGAATTAGAGAAAGTCGTATATCAAAGAAGAAGTTCATCGTCGAACTTATATCAATATTCGTAATACGAAGTAAAATCTTTTACTTAAAGGAGTGTAAGAAAATGAAATATGAATGGATTGATCAATATCTTCTAGAAAAAAAGGGTGTTACTAAGGATTTGAAGAAGGAATGGAATTGGATACGTTATTTGTTAGGGGATAAAATGTTTGCAGCTATTTGTTTGGATGAATGCGATAAACCTTGTTATATTACTTTAAAATTAGATCCATTAGAGGGGGATTTTTTAAGGCAACAGTATGCTGATATTATTCCAGGTTATTATATGAATAAAGAGCATTGGAATTCCATTAAACCAGATGGGAATGTTCCTGATGAATTGATGAAAAACATCCTAGATAAGTCATACCACTTAATATTGTCTAAGCTAAGTAAGAAGAAGCAGCAAGAGCTACTTCAGGGGTAAAATGCCCTATATATTAATAAATACAAAAACATGTCTTCAAAGAAGCATTAAAGCTTAATGAAGACATGTTTTTTAGTATCTAAGAACTATTTTACGATAGCTTCTCTTTATTATGCACCTTCACTTAAAAAGCGATACTGTGCTTTATATAAATTGTAATAAAGTCCCTTCTGCGCTATGAGTTCCTCATGTGTCCCACATTCAGCAATATTAAGGTCGTTAATCACCATAATCTTATCGCAGTCACGAATGGTAGATAAACGGTGAGCAATAATAAAGGAAGTTCGTCCTTTAAGAAGTTCCTTTGTTCCTTCTTCTACTAAGGTTTCTGTTTGTGTATCAATATTAGAAGTTGCTTCATCTAATATCAAAATACGAGGATTAGCCAGTAATGCTCTAGCAAAAGCTAATAGTTGTCTTTGCCCTAATGAAAGTCTAGAACCTCTTTCATTAATCTTCGTTTGATACCCATCTTCTAGGCGCATAATAAAGTCATGAGCATGAACAGCTTTAGCAGCAGCTATGACCTCTTCGTCCGTAGCATCTAGCTTACCATAGCGAATATTCTCCATAATGGTATCAGAAAACAGGAAGGTATCTTGAAGCATAATGCCCATTTGCTCTCTTAAAGAACCAAGCTCTACTTCTTTAATATCATGTCCGTCAATTAAGATACGTCCCTCGGTAGGATCATAAAAACGGCTAATCAAAGATATAATAGTTGTTTTACCAGCCCCAGTAGGACCTACTAAAGCAATTCTTTCACCAGGTTTAATCATAAAATTCACGTTGCGTAGCACTTCCGTTTTTTCATCATAAGCAAAGGAAACTTGCTCAAAACGTACTTCACCTTCGATAGAAGAAAGTGAAGGTGCATCTGTTTTACTATAAATGGTAGGTTCTACATCTAAAATATCAAAAATACGGTCAGCTGCTGAAAAGTTAGAAATCAGCGTATTATAAAAGTTACATAGATTCATAATAGGATTCCAAAACATTCCTACGTACATAGAAAAGGCCAGCAGAGTACCAATCTGAATTTCTCCAGAAGTAACCAATCGGTAACCAAACATATAAACTAAGACAGCACCTAGACCAGCAGAAATATCAACTAATGGCCAAAATAAATCATTAAGCTTGACAGCATGAATAAAAGAAGAAGAAAGTTCACTAATGATTTCTTTGAAGTTACCTGCTGTTTGCTTTTCTTCTGCATAAGCTTCTACGACCTTAATACCAGAAAAGTCTTCGTGAGTAAAAGCATTCATAACAGAACGTTTGCTACGGTAAGCATCCCATCTACGTCTTGAGAAAACTTCAATATAAAACATGGCACCTATTAAAAATGGCAAAATGATTAAGCAACCTAAAGCCAATTTTACATTTAAAGCTAGCATAAAACAGGAGATGCCCACTAGTGTAAGAAGTTCTGGAATGAGGGACTGAATACTTTGAGTAAATAAATTCTGAAGTGCATTTACATCACCCATAATGCGAGCCAGTATTTTACCCACAGGCCTTGAATCAAAGAAATTAAAAGATAAGCCTTGAATGTGGGTATAAAGTTGATGACGGATCTCTACTAAAATTTTATTACTTACCTCTGCTACTAAAATATATCGTATTTTAGAAAAGCCCCAAGCAGCTAAGTTACAGGCGCATAAGAAAAGTCCCATAATCAGAAGACCGTTTACATTTTTATCAGCTACATAAGTATCTATAGCCCTTCCTAAAAGGAGGGGATTAATTAAATTACAAAGCATCACTAAGATCATGAGTGAAATAACAATTGCACTTTTTCTTTTATAAGGTTTTAAATAGCCTAACAATCGTTTAATGAGCTGAGACTTGCTTCTAGATAAAACCTTTTCTTCTTTTCTAATGTTATTAGCAGACATAAGTCGCCTCCTTTAACTGCTCCTCAAAGCTTTCAAATTGCTTTTGATAAATGGCGTAATAACGACCACGCTTTTTGAGCAATGTTTCATGGTTACCTTGTTCTACGATTTTACCGTTTTCTAAATAAAGAATGATATCAGCATTTTTTACAGCAGAGATACGGTGAGCAATCATAAAGGTAGTTGTTTGATAATTTTTTTCTTTAAGATGAGTGAGAAGCTCATATTCAGTTTCAGTATCTAAAGCTGAGGTAGCGTCATCTAAAATTAGAATAGGTGCTTTCCTTAAAATAGCTCTAGCAATAGCGAGACGTTGTTTTTGGCCTCCGGATAAGCCAACGCCTCTTTCTCCTATTTGTGTACGATAACCTTCTTCTAATTCTGCAATAAAAGGTGTTGCACAAGCTAAATCACAGGCAGTTGCAACTTCTTCCATAGAAGCGTTTGGTTTTCCAAAGCGTACATTGTCAGCAATAGTATCTGAAAATAAGAAAGTATCTTGCATGACGATGGACATATTTTGTCTGAGTGTATGTAAATGCCACTTTGAAAGTGGTACGCCATCAATGAGGATTTCACCACTAGAGGGCTCGTAATAGCGTCCAATTAAATTTAAAAGTGAGCTCTTACCAGAACCGGTAGTTCCCATAATGGCTACAGTACTGCCTGCTGGAATGTCTAGGTTAATATGTGATAAAACTTCTTCACCCTCGTTATAATGAAAGCTTACATCCTTAAAGCTAATATGTCCGTTAAGGGTATCTGGACAGTAAGCATCATCAGGACTTGTGATTTCTGCTGGTCGATCTAGTATGGCAAAGATTTTCTTAGCAGAAGCAGAAGTACGAGAAAGCATATCGGTAAGCCACCCTAGTTGACGAAGTGGCCAGACGATATACCAAATGTAAGTATTAAAGGCTGTTAAGGTACCTAAAGTCATTTCTTCTTTGAGAACCATATAACCACCGAAGATAATCATGGCTACCAAAGCGGTATTAGTGAGAAAGTCAATAATTGGAAAATACTTAGACATATAGCTTGCTTGCCTCATGTTAAGTTCGTAGTAACGCTTATTTAGCTTTAAGAATTTTTTGACTTCATATTTTTCACGAGCAAAAGCTTTAATTAAGCGAACACCTGCAATATTTTCCTGAGCAGTGGTATTAATCACTGCTGTTTGATCACTGAGTTCTCCATAGCAAGCACCAAAAAGCTTTTCTAGCTTAAGGGTGATAAAGCCAATGGGTATTAAAAGGATTAAACAAATAAAAGCTAATTTAGCATTTAAGCTAAATAGAATAATAGTGCTTAATACAATATAAAAGATATTTTCAATAAGTAATCTCAGCCCAAATCCTAAGGTTTGCCAAATGTTTTCTAAATCTTCACCGATACGAGCCATAAGCTCACCTGTATTCATATGATCGAAATAAGCAAATTCAAAGGATTGAATATGATTAAAAAGCTGATTTTTTAAATTGAGATGTACTTTAGTGCTCATCAAATCATAAAGAAATTCCTTGGTGTAACCCAAGATAGCTTTAAACAAAGCTAAAACCAAAAGCCAAATCACTAAAGATACGACCAAATTGCTTTTACCGCCCAAGATAGCATCATCAATAAAAGATTTCTGAATGAGTGGTACAATCTGATCAATACCAATAACCGTAAACATGGCTAAAGTGGCAATACCAATCATGGCGGGATATTTAAAAACATACTTAAAAACACGAAGCATAAAACGTAACCTCCCCTAGAAAATATATTTTTGGCGTACAAAAAAAGGCCATGTTAAACCATGACCTTTTGGACGCAATAAAATATTAAAAAATTAATCAAAAAGGATATTCATGGTGAATAGCCTATCCGGAAATAGAGATAGGACTAATAACATTATTTAATTTTGTAAAGCCATACATACGAACATTTTTACGATTATTAAACATTAGTCCTACCTCCTTCTTTAAAATTTGAAATCTGTGATTATTATATACATAAGTATAATATTAAGTCAATGTTAAAATTTTAATTGTTAAAATTTGATTAAGAATGTACCAGTAGAAAATTTTCTTGTTAAAATAGCTAATAACTTATAAAAATTGCCAGGAAGTTTAGTCATTTAAATGGTTGATTGCAACAGAATTTATGATATATTAGAATTTGATATTTAAAATAGAATGCTATGGGGAAAAAGAGAGGGACGGTAGGATGTTACTCATTTATTTAATTGCAGCACTTTACTATTTAGAAAGTGTTTTTCGAATAGTGTTTAGTGGCAAATTTTTAAGTTCAGGACTGTTTTATAGCTTATTATTTGCTGTGCCAGTAGGTGTATTATGCTATTTGATTTGTACGGCTTTCAAAGAAGAAAAAAGGAATACGGTAGGTTGCACTTTATTAGGTGTGATTACTTTTGTTTTTATATCACAGTTCATTTACTATAAGATTTTTAGGATGTTTTATACCTTATATTCAGCATCTAATGCAGGTCAGGTTTTTGAATTCTGGGAAATTATCATGATTAAATTAAAGAATGATATAGGACCAATCTCATTAATGCTTGTACCATTTGTATTATTACTTATTGTTAAAAAGTGGATTAAACCATTTAAAGTAGTAAAGACTAAAGAAAGATTTGCTTTAGGAGGTATAGCAATACTAGCACAATTGATTGCTGTAGGGTTCCTTCATTTAGGAGCGAAGGATGCTTATTCTCCTTATGATTTATATTATCAGCATCATTATCCTATTATTGCAGCAGAAAAGCTTGGCCTTATGACGACTTTAAGATTAGATGCTAAGCGTACTTTATTTGACTGGAACCCAGGTCTAACAGAAAGCAATCAAGAAGTTGTTCTGCTTTCACAAGCACCTGATGATGATATGGATTTTCCAGATAGTAGCGTACCAGCTATGAGCGAGAATGTAGAAGAAAATGTTGATTATAATGAGTTAGATATTGATTTTGATAAACTTATTGCAGAAGCAGATTCAGAAGAGATGAAAGCTATGCATACTTACTTTAAAAACGTAAAGCCTACAGCTAAAAATGAATATACGGGGAAATACAAAGGTTATAATTTGATTACGATTACAGCGGAAGGCTTCTCACCTTATGCTATCAGAGAAGATTTAACACCAACACTTTATAAGCTTTCCAAAGAAGGCTATCAGTTTACAAATTTCTATACGCCATTATGGGAATTAAGCACTTCAGATGGTGAATATGCTCTATGTACAGGGCAAATTCCAAAGAGTGGTATATGGAGTATGGCAAGTTCTGGAGCTAACGCAATGCCATTTACTTTAGGAAATCAGCTTGCAAAGGAAGGCTATAAGACTATGGCGTTCCATGACCATGACTATGATTATTATGATAGAGATATTTCTCATCCTAACCTTGGCTATGATTATAGAGCTAAGGGAAAAGGGTTAGATATAGAAGAAGCTTGGCCAGAGTCTGATGTAGAAATGATGGATGAATCTGCAGCCGAGTATGTTCATGATGCACCTTTTCATACGTACTATATGACAGTAAGTGGTCATATGAATTATTCCTTCTCAGAAAATGACATGTCTAAGAAAAATGAGGATTTAGTCAAAGACTTAGACTTATCAGAGACAGCCAAAGCTTATTTAGCTTGTCAGATTGAATTAGATAGGGCTATAGAAAGTTTATTAAAGCAATTAGAAGAAGCTGGCGTATTAGACCATACTTTAATTGCAATTACACCAGATCATTATCCTTATGGTCTTAATAATGAGTATATTAGCGAACTAGCTGGTAAAACAGTAGATGAAGATTTTGGTATTTATAAAAGTACTTTTCTTCTTTATACACCTGGCATGACACCTACAGTAATCGATAAGCCTTGTTCTAGCCTAGATGTATTACCAACCTTATCTAACTTAATGGGCCTTGAGTATGATTCTAGATTATTTGTAGGAACAGATATTTTCTCTTCTTCAGAGCCATTAGTGATGCTTTATAGTCGTAACTTTATTACAGGTAAAGGGCGTTATAATGCCTTAACCAAGGAGTTTACCACAGCTATAGGTGCTGATGTAGATGAAGATTATGTAAGAGATATGATTGATACAGTAGATGCTAAGTTTTACTATTCAGCCAAGGTACTGGAAGAAAATTATTACGAAAAGATTTTATCAGCTATAAAAGAATAAGCATTGTATTTGACAATGTGATATAGTACAATGCAAACATAGTGATAAAAAAGAAAGGAGCTTATGTTATGAAACTTTTTGCTATCAAACAAGGATACACCCCAATGGCAAGTAGCAGTATGTCAAAAACAGGTATGTTACTGTGGGTTGGGGATACTATGCCTTTTTTTAGAAAAAAGTGATGACATTAAGCTTTTTTTAGGTAAGTAGCTCCAACTCTAAAGAGGTTTCTTCAAAAGAAGGACCTCTTTTATTGTGCAAAAAAGAAACCAATAAAACAGAGAAAAATAGGAGCGAAATATGAAACGTATACAAAGAAATATTTTTATTAATTATATTTATACTGGCATTAAGTGCATGGATATGACGAGTTCCATTTGGGTGTTATATTTAGCTTATAGAGGGATGAATTTAGCTGAGATTGGACTTTTAGAAGGCATATTTCATTTGACTAGTATGCTCTTCGAGATTCCAACAGGTGCTATAGCGGATTTATTAGGTAGAAAGAAAACAATTGTATTAAGTAGGATAAGTGCTTTAATAGCCACCCTTCTAATGATTAGTGCTAATGGTTTTTGGGGTTTTGCGATAAGCTTCATTTTTTCAGCCGCTTCTTTCAATCTAAGCTCAGGCTCAGAAGAAGCACTGGTTTATGATAGCTTAAAGCAACTTGGAAAAGAAGAACAGTATGTTAAAGTAAATGGTCGTTTGAATTTTATTATAGAAGTGACTCAAGGTATAGGTGCTTTTTTAGGCGCATTACTAGCTGAAAGATCGTACCTGTTAAGCTATAGTATTGCTATTATTTTTACTATAGTGGCACTGTTATTAGCTTTAGGTTTTGAAGAAGCTCTTATTTATGAAAAAGAGGAAAAAGTTAGTTTTAGAGTGCACTTTAAGTTAACTATGCAGCTTATTAAAGCTAATATGGAACTAGCCTTTTTGCTAGTCTATTATCCAATCATTTTAGCGATTTCAGCTATTATTTATTTCTATGGACAGCAGTATTTTGCAGAACAAGGAGTGAGTAAAGTAGGCATTGCCATTATTTTCTTACTCAATAGTGTTTTAGCTGGAGGAGGGGCTTTGGCCTCTAATTACTTAGTTAAGAAATTAAGGCACCATACTACAACTATAGTAGCTTTACTCATAGCGGTATGTATGGTAGGCTTTTATTGGAGTGAGCAGTGGTTTAGTATAGTGCTATTTTGCTTTATAGGTGGATTAACAGCTGTTTTACAACCGATTAGTAGTGGAGCTATGAACAAACTCATACCTTCAAAACAACGAGCTACTTTAATTTCAGTACAAAGCATGGCGTTTTCTATTATGATGATTTTATTTTTTCCACTATCAGGAGTAATAGGTGATTTAGTTGGATTGAAAGTGACCTTTGTTTTACTAGGACTTGTTTTAGTAATCTGTGTTGGTATTGGATATAAAATAAGTAAGTATTTCCTAAGTTATAAAGGTGATAAAACGTATGTGCGTATATAAAATGGGAAAGCTAAGAATAAGTGCCAATAGGCAATGAAGACGGAAATGGATAATGAAAATAAGGAGGAACAAACAGATGGTTATCAAAGTAGATTTTGATTATGATGCAGATTATATTTATTGTCCGGATGGTGTATCATTAGATATGGATACGCTTATTAGAAGGTTTAATAACTGGATTTATGATGAAAGTATTAATCATCCTTTTTGGATAGATGATACACATTGTGGCGTTTGTTATCGTGGTGATGCAATCGCTTATTGGCTGAACGAATGTGTCTTAGAGAAAAACCAAGATGCAGCTAAGGTAATAGAGCAAATGATAAAAGAAGATAAAGCCTATGATTACGCTATTATGTTATAAAGTAAGTTAAATTGAAAAGCCAAAAGGATAAAGGTCCTTTTGGCTTTTTGTTTTAAGCAGAATACTTGTCATAGTATTATTGCATTGATGAATATTTATATTTATAGTAAAATAATTATAAATATTTAAACTATTGGGTTGTAATACTAGCCCAATCGTTCTAATCTTCAATAAATGAAAGTGGGGAGAGTATATGTCTAAGGATACATCTATACGTGATTTTGGAATTGGAGTTGTACTAGTTATTATAGGGCTTTATAACATTTTTAAAAATACTACTATTGGAGTTATATGGATTAAGCAGTTATTTGGGTTCAATTTGCCAGGAGGAGCAGTAACGATTCCGTTATTAGTAGGTATTGCTATTATCTTTTTTAATCATAAATCACCTATAGGTTGGATTATTACTGCTATTGGTGCTATTGTCATTATGATTCAAATCATACTTAGTTTAAATATTATTTTTCATGCAACCAGTTTGATAGATTATATCTTAATGTTTGGTGGTACTTTTGGCGGGTTAGGTTTAATAGCAAAGGCACTTCTTCGCCACTAAATAATGATAAAAATCCTCTAGCTTAATTTCTTTTGTTTGTCGTATAATAAGAAAAGATAGTAGGATAAGGAGGAAGAAAATTGGCAGAAGAAAGAGAATCTCGAATGAAATACATAGGACAGCTTGTGACCTTATTCGCATTAGAAATCCTTATGCTGTTATTTAGAATAGCAGTACCTATAGGCGCTACTATAGGTGGGTTACGCGGAGAATACCAATGGCTTATTAGTGAAGTCATTTATATGGTCATAGAAGGTTTCTTAATTATTATATTAGTCAATCATCTTATTTTTAAAAATGCTTATAAAGAAATGGGTATTATAAGTTTTAAAGAAAATATTTTTTCATTATTAAGCAGTTTATGCTACCTAGGTATAGCAGCTGGTATTACTTATGCACTCAATTATATCTCAGGAGGAAAAAGTGCTTATAGTGTCACTTATATCATAACTCATGTTTTAATCTTTTTTGTAAGTACTGCTTTTTTACAAGAAGTGATTTATAGAGGATGTATCTTGAATGACTTTTTAAAGCTAACGGGAAGAAAAGCCTTTCTATCGATTTTAGGAGCTACTTTGCTTTTTATGTTGATTCATGTGCCCCTTACCATGCTAGAAACTAATTTTGAAAGTTTATTTGCAGGTAATATAAGTCAGGTAGCCATGGTATCATTTGGGATAGGTCTTTATTTAAGCTTACTTTATTATTGGACTAATAATTTATGGATTTGCATCATTATACACGGGACTTATAACTGTATTAATGTAGTAGCAGATGGCTTGTTACAACCTGTTTTCAAAGTTGTTTATATTTTTGGAGCGATTATTTATCTTTTATATGCAGGTATTCATTATATGAAAGGTGAGGTAATAGAAGACGAAGAAGAAGATGATGATGATCTGGAACAAGTCGTAGAAGAATCGATAAGTAAGTTACCAGCTACTGAAGAATCAGAGGGTGGTTTAGCATATCAGATGATACAAGGGATAGAAGAACTAGAAGAAAAAGAAGTAGAAACTGAGATTAGTAGTAAAACGACTAAGCTAGATGAAAAAGCTAGTTTTTCAGAGGATTTAAACAAGACAGCTATTATTCCTATGGAGGAACAAAATAAAGACTTGAGTGAAGCAGCTATTATGTCCTTAGCACATCAAAAAGAAGACTTAAGTAAAACAACTAGATTTCCTATAGAAAAGATAGAACAAGAAAGTAACCAAGTCGATTTAAATCAAACAGCTATTATTAATTTAAAAGATTTAGAAGCTACAGAGGAGCAAGAAGATCTAAGTAAGACGGCTATTATTAAAGTTGCGGATTTAGAAGCTGCTGATAGCAATTCTAAGCCCGCGAAAAAAGTAGTAGACTCAAAAGAAGGGGTTGTAACGAAGTTTAAAGAAGAACCAAGCTATATGAATCACTTAGAACGTTCCTTAGGAGAATTTGAAAGCATTTATAAACAAATAACGCCAACTGATCCTCCTATAGATATCTTATCTTTCCAAGGGGAAAAGTTTAATGCCCTAGTGACCAATGGCATGCGTTATCTGCCTATGAATGTACCAGAGTATCTTAAAGGAAATGCTTATGCAGAGCTTGTTATGTTTATAGATAAAAGCTTTGATATTTCAGATGAAGGATTTTTAAAAGAAGAAAATAGTTGGTTACTACAAAGCCTAAGAGATTTAGCAATGTATCCAAGACTGACTAATAGCTATTTAGGCTGGGGACATGCAGTTGGAAATGGAGAAGAGAGAACGCCTTATTATAGCGGTAGTGATTTATGTGGTATGCTGATTTATCCACCTGTTGTTCAAGAGGATATGAAGTTTTATACCTTTAAAGAGGGAGAAAAAACAACTTACATTTATAATGTTATGCCTCTTTATACAGAAGAAATTGACTTTATATTAAAGCATTCTGGTGATGCTTATTTCGATCGCATTCGTGAATTAGGGATCTCACAGGTAATTAAGAAAAACAGGCCTAATGCTTGTTTAGAATAAAGTAGTGTAAAAAATAAGTTAGCTTGTTATTTAACCAATGTCATTAAGTTAAGATGACGAAAAAAGATCTCTATACCAATCAAATGGTATAGGGATCTTTTTTTGAAAAAGTAGTTGACAAGACAAAGAAAATGTGCGGCCGCTCTCACTACTGATTGAATAAAGAGGTAGTGAGAGCGGCCCTTGTAATTAAAGGAAACTTAGTTACAAGGAGGACACATATGAAACCCAAACAAATTAAAAAGCTTTTAGTAGATGAAATCCAAAAGATAGCTGACAATCCGCAAGATTATTGTACCAATCCAGGTAGTGATTTTTTACGCAAAAGGAAATTGCCCATGAATAAAATTTTAGCTGGAATTATTGGAATGGGAAGTGGGAGCCTTACAAACGAATTATTAGATCTATTTGGTGCATCTGCAGATACACCAACTTCTTCTGCGTTTGTTCAGCAGAGAAAAAAGATAAAGCCTGAAGCGTTTAAGAAGATATTTGACGGCTTTTCAAGTAAACTTATAGATAACTTTAATGAAGATATGCCCATACTTGCTGTTGATGGGTCTGATGTACAGATTCCTACCAATCCTGATGATTTAAATTCATTTCATTCTGGAAAAGATGGAAGAAAATCATATAATCTTCTGCATATAAATGCGTTGTATAATATAAATTATTCTATTTATCATGATGTGATAATACAAAAATCTAAAGAAAAGAATGAACATAACGCTCTACAAGAAATGGTTGATCGTTCTGAAATTCCTAAAGCACTCGTGATAGCTGATAGAGGTTATGAATCTTTCAACAGCATGGCTCACATTCAAGAAAAAGGATGGTTCTTTCTTATTCGTGTCAAAGATGGAATTAATGGTATAAAGAATGGATTGGATTTACCCAAAACAGACTGTTTTGATATTGATATTTCTTTAAAACTTACAAGAAAGAAAACGAATGCAGTCAAAGAACTTTTCAAAGACAAAAATCATTATCGAAGTGTTTCTTCAGCCCAACCGTTTGATTATTTACCACTTAAAAACAAGAAATCTGAACCTGCTAAATTCTATGAATTACACTTCCGAATAGTGAGATTTCCTATTTCAGAAACTTCCTATGAAACAATAGTTACAAATCTAAACAGTGAAAAGTATCCTCCTGATGAGGTAAAAAAACTGTATGCTTCTCGTTGGGGGATTGAAACATCTTTTCGAGATTTGAAATATACGATTGGAATGTTAGATTTTCATTCAAAAAAGGTGATGTGTATCCAACAAGAAATCTATGCACATATGATAATGTATAACTTTGCAGAAATGATTACATGGCACGTAGTCATTGAAAAAAAGCAAAGAAAGCATACATATAAAGCAAATTTCTCAGTTGCAGTGCATATGTGTAGGTTATTCTATCATGGAAAAGCAACATCACCTGATTTAGAAGTCATAATCGCAAGAAATCTCATTCCTGTACGGCCTAATAGGCATAGGGAACGAAACTTAACTATCAAGCTTTTTCATGGCTTCCTTTATAGAGTAGCATAAATCTTTGTAAAAGAATATAAATTTTGAGGCAGATGCAAATCTGTCTATTTGTGGTACCTGGAAATAGAAAAAGAAGCTGAAGAAATAAATCTTCAACTTCTTTTCCTAGGGATGCGTTTCTATCACAATGTTAACTTAATGACATTGGTTATTTAACAAGCTAACTTATTTTTACGTGAAGTCATTTTTGCAAGATAGAAAAAGTATTTGTTTCACTGCTAAATATAAACACTAGCCTACCTTTTTATGAAAATCTTTTGGGGGAGTGACAAAATGATTAACTAATAAACCAATTATAATGCCAAATAAAGTTTCAATAATACGGTTTAAAGTATAGTGAACAGGTGCCTTATAGGCATTGGCTGTTGTTACAGCTAAAAACACAATACAAGCAATAGGGATGCATCCTTGTCGTTTAAGTAGGTTAAGAAGATAAATGATGGTGATAATACCTAATGCAATAATAAGGTAAGTACATAAAGTACCTAAGTAGGATATGGGAATCGTTTGTTTAACAAAGCGGCATACATAAAGAAAACATAGACCTATAGCACCTCCAAGTATTGTACCAAAACCACGAATAAAAGCCATCTTGCGAGAGTTGCTAGAAGTATCTTGCAAGCAGAAAATAGTAGTCATACAAGCAAAAAAAGGCTCAGCTGGAAAAAGTGATAAGCATAAAAAAACAGCTAATGCCGTTTTAGTTGTACGTAAACCAATCTTGGGTAAATCAGGTAATTGCATAAAAATAATCCTTTTCAATCTAGTTTAATTTAAATCATTATCAATAGAATTATGTTAACCTTAAGCGGCTTATTTTGTCAATATTGTATTTAGGGTTGAAAAATTAATTTGAATATTGTATATTTATTGTAAAAGTTTACAAAGTTTTGGGAAAATATAAAATCAACTGATAGGAGAGGGGACCTTGATGTTTGTAATAAAACAAATACAAAGAGAACAAGTAGGGCTTGTAGCTGAGATTATTAGGGAAGCCTATAAAGAACAAGCTAGATTGCTTGACATAACAAAGGAGAATTATCCTAGTTATGCAGGGTTTGAAAGTAAAACGGATATAGAAGAAGCACTTTCAAAGGGCTTCAAAGTTTGTTTGCTTTATGAGGAAAAGCAAGCGATAGGAACCATACGCTACTGGATAGATAGGAATAATAAAGAAAAAGGGTATATTAGTCGTCTGGCAGTGTTACCTACATTTTGTAATAAGGGAGGGGGCTCACTCCTATTGAAACATGCTGAAAATGCGTTATATGCTCGAGGTGTGAAGCGTATAGAAATTTGTTTTATTAAAGATTGTAAGGAATTTGAAACTTTTTATAAGGAGAGGGGCTATAAAGTAACGACCGACTTAATGGTAAATGCCTTGCCATATGGCGTAAGATATATGGAACTTAATAAAGCTACTAATTGTCTGGTTATGGATCAATGTTAGGTGTATTCATCCTAAAATAGTTGTATACTATAGAGGAAAGAAAGGGTGAGTGAGACATGAATTTAGACATTAACAAAGACTACGTCTTAAATACAGCTAAGGAAATATTAGCACTGCATAGTCCTAGCGGCTTTTGTTATGAAGTAATAGATCTTATTAAGCAAAAAGCAAAAGCGTTTGATTATGCCTTTGAAACAACCAGAAAAGGTTGTGGTATTATTACCATTCCAGGGAAAAGTAAAGAACAAGTGATTGGCTTATCTGCTCATGTAGATACTTTAGGGGCCATGGTACGTTCGATTACTAGTGCTGGCACTTTAAAGTTTACTTTAATTGGTGGACCTATTCCTGCTACTTTAGATAGTGAATACTGTCAGATACGTACTAGAGAAGGGAAAGTTTACACAGGGACCTTTTTAAGCACAAGTCCAGCTGCTCATGTTTATGAAGATAGCAAAAGTAAAGAACGTACACCAGAAAAAATGGAAATCCGTATTGATGAAGTAGTTCGTACAAAGGAAGATGTATTAGCCTTAGGTATTGAGTCAGGGGATTTTGTTTTTATTGAACCTAAAACAGTTATTACAGAAAGTGGCTTTATCAAATCACGTTTTATAGATGATAAAGGAAGTGTAGCAGCGCTCATGGGACTATTAGAGCTTTTACACCGAGAAAATATACAGCCACACTTTACAACTAAAATTTTTATTTCAGTTTATGAAGAAGTAGGACATGGTTCTAGTTATATTCCAGAAGATATTACAGAAATGATAGCAGTGGATATGGGATGTATAGGTGAAGACTTGAATTGTAGTGAATATGATGTTTCTATTTGTGCAAAGGATTCAGGTGGACCCTACGACTATGAAATGACTACAAAATTAGTAGAACTAGCTAAAGCAAACAACTTAAAGTATGTAGTAGATATTTATCCTATGTATGGTTCTGATGTAGGTGCTGCCCTTCGTGGTGGCAATAATATAAGAGGTGCATTAATTGGACCTGGTGTGCATGCATCTCATGGGATGGAGCGTACCCATTATACAGCCCTAGAAAATACCATTAAACTGTTATATCTATACCTAACTCATTAATAGCAAGTAGTAGAATGTTGGCTAGGGAATAAGCAATAGCTATTTAAATCAATGATATGAGCCAAATTTAAAATACCAATGTAAGCGTCACAGTGCTACAAGCCTGTGATGCTTTTTTAGATGGAGCGTGCATTTCATACCCCAAAAACTTCAACTTAATAGGTCGAAAAAGTAACTTAATGGGTAAGTTATTGCTGAATGAGCTACTATTACCTATAGTCATAGTATAAAGATCATAAAAGGGAAGGGGAAATAAGATGTACTGTATAGAAGTGAATCATTTAGTTAAACAGTTTGGAGAGGTTAATGCTGTAGATGATATTAGTTTTAAAGTAGAACAAGGGGAACTCTTTGGATTTCTTGGTATTAATGGAGCTGGAAAATCTACTACGATTAATATGCTTTGTACGCTTTTAAAAAAAACATCGGGAGATGTTTATATTAGTGGGTTAAGTTTAGGAAGGGAAGATAAGCGTATTAGACATAAAATAGGAGTTGTCTTTCAAGGAAATACTTTAGATGAACGCTTAACAATCCGTCAAAACTTATATACAAGAGCTTATTTGTATGAAAGCAATGGTGAAAAGGTTAAAGCTAATATTAATAAGGTATGTGATATTTTTGATATTGGTGAACTGTTAAATAAAAGCTTTAAAGAACTTTCGGGAGGACAAAAGAGACGTTGTGAAATTGCAAGAGCTTTATTGAATGAACCGGATATTTTGTTTTTAGATGAACCAACTACGGGACTTGATCCTCATACAAGAAAGGTTGTATGGGAGCTTATTGAGGACTTACAGAAAACAAGGGGAATGACAGTCTTTTTAACGACTCATTATATGGAGGAAGCTGTAAGAGCTCATCATGTAGCAGTCATGGATGCCGGTAAAATAGTAGCTTTTGATACACCACAGCAGCTTAAAGAAAAGTATGCTAGTGACCAGTTGAAATTAGTACCCAATCACAAAACAGAGATACTTAACTACTTAAAGGCAGGTCATTTTGCTTTTGAAGAAGAAGGAGCAAGTATCAATGTAGAATTACCTAATAGCTTAAGTGCTATAGAAGTACTCCAGGATTTGAAACAGTTTATTACAAGCTTTGAAATGGTTCAAGGCACTATGGAAGATGCATTTTTGAATATTACAGGAAAATGTTTGAGGGAGGCATAGAAGTGAAAATATTAGGTGTATTAGTGAAACGTCATATGTTAATGTATTTAAAAGACAAGCAGAATGTTTTTTTCTCTTTTTTATCCATGCTTATTATTTTAGCATTAAATACCGTTTTTTTAGGAGATGTGAATATTAAATATCTTCAAGAGTTCGCCAATATAGAAAAAGCCAAAGCACTCTATGTAACTAATAGTTGGTTAATGGCAGGAATTATGATTGTTAATGCTGTTATGATCAGCTGCACTATGCTAGGCATTATGATAAAAGATGAAGAAGACCATAAATTGCAAGGTTTTTTAGTAGCCCCTATTAGTCGTTTTAAATTAGTATTAAGTTATATTATTGCAGCCACTATTACAGCCTTTGCTTTTGGAATAGCCACCTTTATATTCTCTCAGTTTTATATTTTAGGAGTAGGAGGAAGCCTATTAAGCCCTTTGAGGATGTTAGCAGTTATGGGAGTGATGTTAGTCAACATTGTTTCTAGTGTGGCTATGTTATTTTGCATCACATCTTTTGTTCATACGATGAATAGTTATGGGGCTTTAACAACAACTTTAGGAACTTTAATAGGTTTTGTCTCAGCTATTTACTTGCCTATGGGAAGTCTGCCAGAGAGTGTGCAAAGTGTACTAAAGGGCTTTCCTATTTTATATGGCACTGCTATGATGAGAGAACTTTATACTGCCCCAGCTATCAATACTGTATTTGAAGGAGCCCCTACAGAAGCTATTTCACTTTATAAAGAATATATGGGCGTTAGTATAACTTGGGGAGATACACAAATGAGTAATGGTATGAGTTTACTTATTTTATTAGGAAGTGCTATAATATTCACAATATTAGCAGGAGTGATTGCTAAAAAAAGAAGAATTTCCGATCGATAATGAATAAAGGGGAAAGGTATGAAAATTATTATTGAGGATGTAGTAGAGGGAGAAGAGGAAACCATTATTATTAGATGTCATGAATTAGATGAAGCTTTGTTACAGACCATTTATGGCATTAAAATGCAACATCAAAAAATAGTAGGTTTTGATAAAGGGATCATTCATATGATTATTCCTAACGAGATTTATTATTTTGAAGCAGTTGATAATAAAATATTTATTTACTGTAAGGAAAAGGTCTATGAATCTAAACTAAAGCTTTATGAGATTGAAAATATGTATGCACATACAGACTTTTTTAGAGCTTCTAAATCAATTATTTTAAATTTAACTAAGATTAAGCATTTAAGTCCTGCTTTTAATGGAAGGTTTGAAGCTTTATTAGATAATGACGAAAAGGTTATTATCTCTAGGCAGTTTGTACCAGAACTAAAAAGGAAATTAGGGTTATAGGGGGAGCTTATGAAGGAAGAAATAAGACGGATTATGAATCAATTTTTTATTATCACCACTGGTACTGTAGGTGGAGCAACTTTGTTCACAGCATTTTTTTATAACGAGGGAGATATATCTCAAAGCATTTTATGGCAAATATTAGTCCTTTCATTCCTAACTGCATGCATGAATATTATTTTTCATTCTGCTAAGGAGTTAACGAAGAAACAAATGATATTTAGGCAAGGCGTACATTTTATAGTCGTATTCATTATTTTAATGGTAGGAGGCCTTAGTTTTGAATGGGTTGAAGGAAAGGATATCAAGCAAATCATAACGTTTAGTTTGATTATAGTAGCGGTATATGTTTTTGTTTGCACAATTGTGTACCTTAATGATAGAAAAACAACTGACAGGCTCAATGAGAAGCTAAAAGTTTATAGAGATAAAAAACAGCAGGAGGAGTAACGTTTATGAGGCATGCCACTGGGCGGAAATGAGAGGATAAGGACTACCTTATCCTCTCATTTCTTACAAGCGTTATTAAGCTCATAAACGTTCATGCTCCTAAACGAGAGGAGCAGAAAAGAGAGATCAACAGTCATGCATAAAGCTACTGGCTTGATGTATCTTCCAAAAAAACAAAGCTTAGTTATTTTATTGATAGTAGTTAAAGACAACAAAAATAGCTCTTCAAGCAGTATCACTACTTGAAGAGCTATTTTTGACTCCAGACTCTTGAAATGAATTTTCACAGCTAGCTAAATAGACCTTAAGCAAGGCGCAAAATGGCTCCTCAGCACGTATGCGTTATTGCTTAGTGCCTACTAAGACTAGCTATGAAAGTTAAACCAATGAGTGAGGAGCTCCTAAAAGTCTCGGCCGGTGCACCCTAGGCTAGGAAGCTAAGACCTTAAGACTCTAGTTTAAAACTTTGTTTATTTATTTGTTTGTTTTTACACTTATGTATATATATTCAAGAAGCCGAATCCCTAATAAAAAATGACGCATTGTTATTATTTTTTTGCACGCCTCGATTAGGGTCTTGAACGTTTATAATGTTTATATTTATTTTCTCTCAGATGTAATTCTCATAAATATCAAGGCAAATTTCTCTTTGTATGGCTGTCAGCTTTATTTTAAGGAAAAAGCATATCGGTAGGTCATGCACTGCTTAATACGTGCTTTCATTTTTAAATGGTAAATGCAATTACCATTGCTAAATAAGACCATTTTGAGTTACGTTTAAGCAACAGGTATATTACGCCATATAATAGGGCAAATGTCATAACGCCAATACCTGTATAAATGCTGCCTTTACTTAGAATGTGGACTGCTCCCCATGTGCAGCACAGTACTAGACCACCCCACGGAATTTGAGTTTTCTTTTGTAGTAAAGATTCAGCGAATTTCTGCCCAAATGCTACAATCAGATAAACCAAAACGACTTCAAAGAAATAATACATGTACTGAAATATGAACAAGAGTAGTCCCTTTTTCTGAAATTCACCAATGATTTTTAATATACCCCAATCAAAGGCGTTTAGCACAATACAAGTAATAACTAGGACAGCACTTATTACCTGTCCATTTCTTGTGGGTTTTGAATCTGATAATACGTCGAAATCCAAACTCTTTTTAGAACTACGAATGATCAAAGTTGCAGTTACGCCCCAACATAGCATAGTGAGTAACCAATGAATAATAGTTTGTGCTGGTGTATAATTGCTAGTACTAATGCCACCGAACATCATAGGTTCGATCAAACTCATTAAAACTATTTCTAATCCTAATCCACCAAAAGCATATAGTGCATACCACAAGTAATCCCAAGTAGAAATTTTATTTTTCATTGAATAAACCTCCTTGTTATTGAATTTTATGTATATATTATAATGTTAGAAATTATATAAAATTATTAGATTTAAGTGAGATATAGATGAGAATAATATTAAAGAATATCACAATTTCTTAACAACCATAGACGAAAAGCCATAAAATCATTATGATATATAGGGGAAGTATAAAAAGAGGAGGGCAAAATGAAGTCACATTTAAGTGAAAACGATTTAGTTTTAAAAGTATTAGATAAAAGCTACATAAAGCAAATTATGAATTTGCAAAGTGAGATTGTAAAACATATAGGAAATCCTGAACTATTTGCGGTGTCAAAGCAAGAAGAGTTCGAAGAAGCTATAGAAGAAAAAGGCTGTATTCTAGGTTATGTAACAGCTGATCATCAGCTTATTGCCATGGGAGCCTATTTAAATTTTGGTTATGATGAGAGAAATTATGGTTATGATATTGATTTAACAGCTGAAGCATTACTGAAAGTAGGACAAATAGAAGCGACAGTAGTTACAGAAGCTTATAGAGGGTTAGGCTTACAAAGAAAGCTATGTACCGCTTTAGAAGAAGAAGCACGCAAACGAGGAAATGAACTTTTATGTGCTACAGCATCACCTTTAAATGAATATAGTGTAGCTAATTTCTTAAAATTAGGTTATACCATCGAAAAGGAAAAGCTAAAATACGGTGGACTTAGAAGATATGTACTGGTGAAAGCCCTATAAAGCGAAAAGGACTAAATGGCTATTACACTTAGTCCTTGGGAGAGAGTGATTCTATTTAAAAAAAATAAATGTCACTAGATAAATCAGTATTATTTTACCATATTTGTAATTGGTAATTATATAGAGTAATTAACGGTTTTTTACTAAAAAAATTATTCAAATTGTCACATATAACTATTAAGGAAGTATTAAGATTACTCAGATATACTACAGATATAAATAAAAACAGTTGATAGATGATAGCAAGGAGGACGAGTATGTTATTTTCAAGTACTATTTTCTTATTTGTTTTCTTGCCTGTTGTACTCTTGTTATATTATGGAGTAACCAAAAAGCAAAACAGTAGGAATCTATTATTACTTATTTCAAGTTTGATTTTTTATGCTTGGGGCGAACCTAAGTTTGTATTAGTCATGCTCCTTTGTATAGGTGCTAACTATGTATTTGGATATTTTATTGATAAGTACCGCGGGCAGCAAAGTAAGACGACCCCTATTTTAGTAGGAATGTTAGTTTTTAACTTGAGTATTTTAGGGATTTTTAAATATGCAGGCTTTATTGTAGAAAATCTAAATAATCTTGCACATACGACTTTCCCAGTACCTAAAATTGCACTCCCTATAGGTATTTCATTCTTTACTTTCCAAAGTATTTCTTATGTGATTGATGTTTACCGTGAGAAAGGGAAAGCACTTAAAAACCCACTAGATGTAGGACTTTATGTGGCGCTTTTTCCACAGCTTATTGCAGGACCAATCGTTAGATATGAAACAATTGCTAACGAGATTCATGGAAGAAAAGAAACAGAATCTGATTTTGCATCAGGTATTGTAAGATTTATTATTGGGTTAAGTAAGAAGGTTTTACTAGCCAATCAATTTGCACTGATAGCAGATAAGGTTTATAACACGGGTGCAGGTAATATTAGTGTGGCCTTTGCTTGGCTAGGGGCTATTGCTTACATGCTACAAATTTACTTTGACTTTTCAGGGTACTCAGATATGGCCATTGGGTTAGGAAGAATGTTTGGTTTCCACTTTAATGAGAACTTTAATTTACCTTATACAGCGAAATCTGTATCAGACTTCTGGAGAAGATGGCATATCTCTTTAAGTACTTGGTTTAGAGATTATGTTTATTTCCCTATGGGAGGTAGCCGTGTTAATAGTAAGTTAAAACTAGGTAGAAATCTTTTGATTGTATGGCTTTTAACAGGTATATGGCATGGAGCAAACTGGACCTTTATTGTATGGGGCTTATATTTCGGTGTGATTTTAATCATTGAGAAATTTACAGGTTTAGATAAATGGATGGAGAAAAGTAAGGTTATTGGACATCTTTATACCTTATTACTCGTAATCATTAGCTGGGTATTATTTAGAGCAGCTAATATTGGAGAAGCTATTAACTTCATTAAAGCTATGTTTGGTATGGAAAATGGTATTTTAGTAGGTGATTTAGCAAGCTTTTATATCAGTGAAAGCGTTATGCTTCTTGTTATAGGAGTTATTGCTTCAATGCCCGTAGCTAAATGGATGAAGAAGCTTTATGTACAAGAAAACCAAATCATTCAGCAGTGTAATCGTGTATTAGCTATGAGTGTACTTGGTATACTTTTCTTCGTAGCAGTAGCGTATTTAGTAAAAGGAACCTATAATCCTTTTATTTACTTTAATTTTTAAGGAGGAAGCAAAATGAAAAAAGTGACATTACAAAGAGTTGGCATTTGCTTATTTTGCGTAACTCTTATTGGAGGGGGCATTTTAACAATAGGCCCCAATATCAAAAGTATTGCGAAACAAACTTTATCAGGTATGAAAAATGGCTATGCAGAAAAAGCTACTATAGAGGGACTTTTAAAAGGCACCATAGGAGGCATAGAAGCCGGTATATCTGATTCAGTTTTTGGAAAAGAAGCTTATATTAACTTATATGGCTTATCTGAGCGCCTTTTAGGGAAACATTATATTAGAGATACAAATCTAGTACAAAGTGTTATTAAAGATAATAACGGGCAATTACAATTTGCAACTAATAAGGTAGATACAACACCTTATGCAGAAGAAATAGGACAAGTTAATGAATTATTAAAAGAAAAAAATGTACCTTTTATATATGTTCAAACACCATTAAAGGTGATAGAGGGGTATACACAGCTTCCTGCGTCAGTAATAGACTATGCAGAAATCAATACGGATACCTTTAAAGAACAGCTAGAAGAAAAAGATGTGGATGTATTAGACCTAAGGGAAAATGTTAAATCAGCAGGCTTAGATTATAGTACACTTTTTTATAATACAGATCACCACTGGCGTACGCAGACAGCTTTTTGGGCTGTAGGAGAAGTTGTTCAGTATTTAAAAGAAAGTACAGGAATTAACCTAGATCCAAATCATTACTATACAGATAGCAGTAATTATGAAGAAACCTTTTATAAACAAAACTTTTTAGGTTCACAAGGAAGAAGAGTAGGTAAGTACTATGGCGGATTAGATGACTATACCTTAATGACACCTAACTTTGATACGAGCTATGAGGTAAAGATTACTAAAACAAATGGGTCTACAGTAGCAGAAGGAACCTTTGAAGAAGCTATCATTAAGAAAAATTTACTCAATGCGACTAGTGTATTTACGAATCGTTATGCTTCTTATTTTGGCGGAGACTTCCCAGAGGTGGCTATTAAAAATAAAAATGCAGAAAATGACTTTAAAGTGCTTATTGTAAAAGATTCTTTTGCACTACCTTTTTCAGCCTTTTTCTCAACCATGGTAAGTGAAACGAGAATGTTAGATACAAGATACTATGAGGGTGAAGTAACAGATTATATTAATAGCTACAATCCCGATTTAGTGCTATATGTGTATAAATCTATTAATACACAAAAATAAGTTCAGTAAGTAGGAGATTATAAGAACCATGCAAACAAAGAATATTTTTCGTCAAACGAGAAGAAGAATTGTAGTAACAAGTCTGGAGATTGTTATAGGGGTTCTTATAATCTTTGCTATTGTCACTAGCAGCATTTTTGATAGAAATCTTTATCGAAGTATAGATCAACAATTACTCACTCATAAAAATATGACAATCAATGATATAAAGGTTATCTTAAAAGAAGATCAGGTAACGGAAGTGGTTATGCCAGTTCCACTTGCACAAAATCTCATTAGCTTTGTGTGGAAACAAGATGTTTTGATAAAAGGGAGTCCTCACCCTTATGTAGGTTCCAATCCATACCCACAGTTTCCAGCAGGCTCACAAGATAAGATAGTAACCCTTAAGGATGATGGACATACCTATAGAGGCATTACCTTTTCTACGCAAGATTTGAGAGTAGAATTACTTTTAAATGTAGATACAGAAGTCATGAAAGCAAAAGAACTACGTTTAGCTTTGTTAATGGCTGGAGGGATTGTTATTTTTATTGTACTAGGGCTTGGGTACTATTTAGCAACTATTACTTTAAAGCCACTTAAAAGAGCTTATGATAAACAAGTGATGTTTATTCAACATGCTTCTCATGAAATGAGGACACCGCTAGCGATTATGAAAGGAAGACTTGAGTTATTAGCGAGACATAACAATGAAACGATAGAGGCACATTTCGAAGAGCTCTCACAGATGATGGAGGAACTCAGAGGACTAGAAAAGTTAAATAGTGATTTATTTTTGATGTCAAAGGAAGATGTAGGCGGTAAACTGGAGCTATCAACATTTGAAGTAAACACCTTTCTGAAGGGGATTTACAGCTTTTATGAAGATTATGGTGAATTGCAAGAAAAGAAACTACATTTTACGGAGACAGGGCAGCCGATACAAGTTTATTGGGATCAGATAAAGGTGAAAAGGTGTGTCAGCATACTCATTGAAAATGCCTTGAAATATACTCAGGCTGGAGATGAAATTCATTTAAGTGTGATACCTAAAAGTGATAAAAGTCTTCAGATTGTTGTAAGCGATACAGGAATAGGAATAAAAAAAGAAGAACTCCCTCATATCTTTGAACGCTTTTATCGAAGTGGTGAAGTAAGGGCAGCAGGCATTGAAGGAAGTGGCATCGGCTTAAGTTTATTAGAATCTTTAGCTTATACCATGGGCATCAAATTAAAAGTAGAGTCTATTTATGAAAAAGGCACAACGTTTAAATTAGATATACCTATCAAGATGAAATAAAATAATAACCCCAAGTATACAAGAAGCAAGGTGCCAATTGTTTACTTGGGGTTATTATGATGAATCAGTTTATTTGAAAGCTTTACTTCATAGGAAGAATCACTAAGAAAGTAGTAGGACCTTCTAAGGTACTTTGTACTTCAATGCTACCTGCATGTTGGGTAACAATAGATTTAGCAATAGATAAGCCTAGTCCATACCCGCCAGTTTCGCGGGCCCTAGAAGGGTCTACACGGTAAAAGCGCTCAAAGATTTTATTGTGATGTTCTACAGGAATACCAGGGCCTGTATTAGTTACAGAAAAAACAAGTTTGTTTTTCGAAGCATCACGCCTCAGAGAAAAGTAAATATCACCAGCTTCATTGGCATTCTTAATGGCATTATCCAGTAAAATAATGGCTAGTTGTTTTAAACGATTTTCATCTCCATAAACAAGAAGGTCAGGTGTGATATCCATATGAAAATGCTTATTAGATTCAAAGATAATAGACTCAAAAGGTAAGCAAACATTAGTAAAAGCTTCACTGATATTAAATTCAGATTGATGGAGAAGCGCTTCATCATCATCCACTTTAGCTAAATAAAGTAGGTCATTAACAAGTTTAGTCATACGTTCTGTTTCAGTTTTAATGTAGTGGAGCCATTTACTTTGATTTTCTACGTAGTCAAAAGGATTACTGAGAACAACATCTGTATTAGTAGCAATGACAGTAAGGGGTGTTTTGAGCTCATGAGAAGCATCTGCCACAAACTGCTTTTGCTTTTCCCAAGCTTTAGCAACAGGCTTAATGGCCCATTGTGCTAAGTAAAGCGTAATGACAAAAAGAAGGGTAAAGCTTAAAAAGCCAATAAGTAAACAGATCATGAGGAGACGATTTAAGGTGTTTAATTCCTGGCTGCGATCAGAGAAAACAATAACCTTACCGGTATCTGTCATTTGTTTTAAAAATCGTACTTCTGTTGAGTTAACAAGAATAATACCTTCCATAGTATCTTGTGCTTCTGCTAGTTCCACGAAAGTAGGAATTTGTGCTAGTTGCTCTTGAGATTCAAAAGGCGGCACGATTTGAATGACTTCATCGCTACTTGAAATGCGTACAAGAAAGCTATCATCTCCTAAACGAGGCATTTCAGGTTTAGGCCGATAATTAGGATCTTGAAACATAGGAGGTTCATGACGAAAAGAAAATTGATCAGCTTTTGCTAGATTGCGCATGTTATTAAGAGAAGAATTTTTTTCACTTTGTGCCATGAAAAAATAAATGCCGCTAAAAATAACAAGCAATACCACTGCAATAAGCGACATCGTAATGAGTAAAAAGCGAGCTTTTAGTTTCTTAAGCATTTATTCACCTCCTAAACGATAGCCGACACCACGAACTGTTTGAATACCTACCTTTGAATGAATATGAGAAAGTTTTTTGCGAAGAAAAGAAATATAAACCTCTACATGATTATATTCAGCTTCTGAATCAAAGCCCCATATTTTTTCAAGTAGTTCTTCTTTGCTTACAATATGTTGGCCATGGCGAATAAGAAACTCTAAGATGCGAAATTCTTTGAGTCCTAAACGAACGGTTTTACTTCCACAGCTGAGTTCATAAGTAGAAAGGTTTAATGAAATATCTTCAAAATGAAGCGTATCGTCACAAATAAGTTCACCACGTCTTCTACCGAGTGCTCTTATACGTGCTAAAAGTTCATCAGTAGCAAAGGGTTTGGTGAGATAATCATCAGCACCATGGTCAAGGCCCTTAACCCTATCAGATACTTCATCTTTGGCAGTAAGTAAAATAACAGGTGTTTGAATCTTTTGTTCTCTAAGTTGTTTAAGGACTTCTAAACCATTTAATTTAGGGAGCATAATATCTAGTATAATGACATCATAGATACCTGTTAAAGCATGATCAAGGCCAGTAATACCATCATAAGCTGCTAAGGCTGCATATTTGTTTTTTTGTAAAATCTGAACTAAGGCTTCTGCTAAGCGGACCTCATCTTCTATAACTAATAGATTCATAATCTGTAAGCTCCTTTCGTCTGTATCCATATTAGAATAGATGATTTCATTTTATTTATGATAACATAGTAACCTTAAATGATTCTTAAATGCAACCTATCAAATATAATTCTCATTTTATTTTTAGTAAAGGTAGAAAAAAGGAAGATTTAGGTTGATTTATATAACAAGCTAGCCGATATAGTGTATAATAAAAGAGGACATCTCATAAAATATAAAAATCTATTATGAATGATACGATAACGAGGATTCTATGAATAAGATTAAAACAATAACCATAGTACTTATAATAAGTATGTTATTTCCCTTATTACTTTACGGGGAAATTCAAAAACCAGTCGCTCAATTTGCTTTAGGCAAAACAACTTATCAAGAGGGTGAACCTATAGAGGTAATTGAATCGAGCTATAGTCCTAGTGGACTAAAGATTGTTAAAAAGGAATGGAAAATCATTATTGATGGTAAACAAAAAACAAGTAGTAATGCCAAAAGTTTAATGAATAATATAAAACAAGGAGAATATACGCTTTACTTAAGAGTTAAAGATGTCAATGGTGTGTGGAGTGACTTTATAGGAAAGAAAGTAAAAATCACAGCACCAAGGCCATTTATACTAAAAACCTTTACAACAGAAAAAAGTACATATGCAATAGGTGAAAAAATACAATTCATATATGAGTATGATAATCCCAATGACATTAATTTAAAAAGTCAAAGGTGGCGATATAGAAACTTAACCACAAATGGTTATTTAACCTCTGGGAAACCTAATTATTTGAAAAAGCCAGGTAAATATGAGATTACTTTAGAAATGCAGGATGAATGGGGGCATTGGTCAAATAAGAAAACTTGCTATATTACCATTGGGCAAGAAGAGATAGTGAGAAATGGTTATTATCTTTTCAATAAGGGCAGACAGGGTGATTTAATAGAAGGCTATATTGACAAGGATTACAATACCTTTGATGAAGCCTTAAAGGTAGAAGTGCAGGATATACCAGGGACCTTAATCATGAGTAACTCACCAGAAAGTGTTCCTTCGAGTGGTATTCTTTATAGAGATACAAGTAGTGGCAAAGGGATTATGACAGTTCATCATAAGAATGCAACTGGATTACCCAAAAAGCTAGTCATTTTAGCGACTTCGAAAGAAACAACGGACCTTACTTTGACCATTAGCAATGAAGCTATCTTAGGACCTCATAGCAATATTTTAAAAACAGGGCAAAGCTCAGTTAATCAGTATTTTAAAGGAAAAGCTAATAAAGATTATGTACTTAAACCAGGTGAGACTGTATGTGTTTATGATAGCGGGGCGAAGAAAGCTTGGGAAAATGGAGAAATTATTTCTGGTTTATTTGATTTTAATAGTACAGGTAAAGTCACTTGGACTGTTGTGATCATGGATGAAAAGTCAGATTTAAGCAATGTTTCTAAGCTTCAAGTATTACCAAGAGATAATCATGTAAGAGGTACTTTCAATATTATTGAGAGAAAGTATGTCGTAGATGTAAGTGGCATCAAAGATCCAACGAAGCTTGTGGTAGGCAGAGAAAAAGAAGAATGGTTAGAAGGCGTAGATGCTTTAACAGGAGAGACTATTAGAAATCAAGGGAATTATGGTTTACCTATTACCATTGAAGTTAAAAATACAGAGGATATAGGTGTTATTTTAAATGCCAGAGGAGGCGCTTATTTAGGTGCAGTTAAATGGAATAAAACAAAAGTGTTTAACGTACCAGACGAAGAGATTCTAAGTTCTAAAAAGTTAGCCGCCCTTATTGGAAAAATTCCACAAGGCGAAGGTGCAGAAATAGTATACACATTGCCAAATGGTTCTTCAGCACCTGTATTATTTGGCTTTATTCCAAGTTCACTTTGGAAATAAGAGGAGGAGACAACAATGAAGTTACTTTTAATTATTGATGTACAAGGTGGTTTTATCAATGAAAACACCAAGCAAATTCCAGAAGATATTATAAAACATGTTAAGAATTACGACTATGATTTAATTATAGCAACGCGTTTTATCAATAAGGTTGATTCTTTATATCAAACAGAATTAAATATGAAGGAAATGACCATGCTTAGTCCAAAAACCAAGTTAGTGGAGGGCATAGGAGAATTAGCAGATATTGTGATTATGAAATCTACTTATACAGCTTTAACAGAAGATGTCAAAAAGCTTTTAAAGAAAAATGAGTTAAAGCAGGTGTATATTGCTGGACTCAATATGGAAGGTAGCATCATGGCTACAGCTTTTAATTTATTTGATAGGGATATTAAGCCCATCATATTATCTCAGCTTTGTGGCTCAGTAAAAGGTGAGTCAATGAAGCAAAGTACATTAGAGATTTTATCACATAACATAGGAAAAGATAATATTCTTTAAAAGGACCATGAAGGGGTAAGATAAGAAAGAGAGGGAACTATTAATCTGCAATGCCCTCTCTCTTTTTATTGTAATTCAACTAAATGTTTAAAATAGCGTCTAGGCATATAAGCATTACGTCTTTTGATATTAATACGCTCAGGAATAGTAGTAGAAGTATAGTAAGCTTTAAAGAGTTTTTCAAATGGATCATCTATTTGTGTCCTTAGAAGTACCTCGGCCTCATGAGGCGTAAGCTGTTGGATAAAGATTTCCTTTTGGTTATAAACAATCACTTCTGAGCGCTTTACATCGTGAATCATAAAGCATTGATCAGAAAAGCGCTTTTCAAAATGCTCTATTAATAAAGGTAAAATATGATGGTCAGGTTCAATCTGAGCATAAAATAGCATAGGACGTATTTCTTTAAAGCGAACAAAACCAACATAGCGATGGGCTTCAAAGCGGACGTGTTTTACAGCCAGATCCATAGCACGAATAATGTCATTGTTTTTGGCTAAATTGATCCTGTCTGTATAACGATAGCAGAGTTTAAGGTAGTTTAAGATAAGCGTTTCAACGCCTTCTTCTTCACTTAAGTAGGCACAATAAACATTTTCTAAAGTAGAAGTAGAAAGCTTATCATGAATGCTAGTATAAACCCGATCAGCTTTTTCAGCTTCCGTTACAATAGTTTTGGGAGAAGTAAAAAAAGAAGGAGCATAAAGCTGAGATTTATAAATATGGACTTCTTCACGTTCTCCATAACCATAAAAAATGGCAGTTAGTAAGCCATCAAAGGTGCCATCATATAAATAATCAATCATAAAGACCTCCTAAAAATAATCATTATAATTCACCAGTTAAAGCTGTGGGCGTATCAGATAGTAAAATATGCTGTTTGATACCGACTGTTTTAGGTAGTAAAAGAGCTGAGGTAGGTGATGTGATCATTTTATCTGGCGGTGGTGTTTGGAAGTTAAATAAACTGAGCTGCTCATAAGGTGCTGTTTCATCATAATAAGCATCTTGAGGAATTAATAGTCGTTTAATCTTATCTTCCTGCATATCCACCTTGCCATAATATTTAGTGTTACAAGTAATAAAGTACTGAGCCCTTTTAAGAACAATCCCCAATTTGCGTAAGTCTTCATAATGCAGAGGTGCAATACGCCTACTACTCATAATTTTTTGTGCACCACGAATGCCAATACCAGGAACTCGTAATAGCATTTGATAAGGCGCACTATTAATCTCTACAGGAAACTGTTCTAAATGATTAAGGGCCCAAGAGGTTTTAGGATCTAGGTGAGTATCAAATTGAGGATGTGCTTCGTCTAATAGCTCCGTCGCCTTAAAACCATAAAGTCTAAGTAACCAATCTCCTTGATAAAGCCTATGTTCTCTAAGTGTAGGTGGCTGGGTTAGTTCTGGTAAGTTCTTTCCCTTATTAACCGGTGTATAAGCCGAATAGTAAACTCTTTTTAAACCATATTTATTATAAAGCTTCTCACTTAGATTTAATATATTATAATCTGTATCTGGAGTAGCGCCGATAATAAGCTGGGTACTTTGACCACCAGGGACATAAAGAGGAGCTTTGCGAGACTTTTTACGTTCTTCTAGATGAATTAAGCTATTTTGATGTATATCATGCATTGGTTTAAAAATAGCTTCTTTTTTCTTGTCTGGGGCTAAAAGTTTTAAAGAATCGGCAGAAGGTAACTCGATATTAACACTCATACGGTCCACATGAAGGCCGGCCTCGTGAATTAACTCATCACTAGCGCCAGGAATAGCTTTTAAGTGAATATAACCGCCGAAGTGGTGTTCGGTGCGAAGCTTTTTAACAATGCTAGTGAGCATTTCCATAGTATGATTAGCATCTTTGATAATAGCGGAGCTTAAAAAAAGTCCTTCTATATAATTACGTCTATAAAAATTAATAGTAAGAGATACCACCTCCTCTACTGTAAAGGCTGCTCTACGTACATTATTAGAACGCTTATTAATGCAATAAGCACAGTCGTAAATACAATAATTGGTTAATAGAATTTTAAGAAGGGAGATACAGCGGCCATCAGGGGTATAACTATGGCAAATGCCGGCAGCTTCTGTAGAACCGAGTTGTCCTTTTTTAGGAGAACGATTAGAGCCAGAAGAGGAGCAAGAGACATCATATTTTGCTGCATCAGATAGGATTTCTAATTTTTCTTTAATATCCATGATTTCACCTTACCTTTAAAATTAAATCGAACATTTGTTCTATTATATCCCAAGATAAGCAAATAAACAAGGGGCCAGTGAAATAAGTAAGAGGAGGAGGTATAGATTGGTCTTAGTGGGTAAAAATAAGGTTATAGCATAATTGTAGATAATTAACCTTATACGATTAAATAAGGGATATTTTGACATGAATTTTTAGAATAAGGGCTCATATGTTTACTTAAAGCAAGAATTGTATTATCATTAATTTAAATACTAAACTTAACATGACTAGAAGGGAGGTCAGAATATGATTCATATTACATTACCAAAGACACTTGCAATAGTAGAAGGCCGTATTAATAAGGAAGAGCTAGAAGCTATTTTTGAAAAGGGAGGAAAATATCCTTCAATTAAAGAGCAGCTTATTTTAAAAGCTTATGAGATTACTGACACAACAAAGATGGTTTATGATTCTAAAGAATTAACAGTACTATCTAGTGAGGATCAAACAGGCACTTACTTAAGTTGTTTTAATAAAACAGAAGAAGAAATCAAATTAGAAATACCTCTTTCAGCTTTGGCGTTAGAAGAGAAATATAGTGCTTATTGTGTTTTAACCGCAGAAGAAATTGATATTTCTGAAGATATTTTGAGATTAATGATTCCAGATGAAGGTATATTATTAGTTAAACTAACACCGGAAGTATAAAACTAAGCATTGAGGGAAAAGCAATTTTTGAAAGAGATGGTAGAGATGAGATGAAGCATTTACCTAATATAAAAGACTACTATGAAATAATGAATAAGCTTCCCTTAAAAGCAAGTTATACGAGAGAAGAATTGATGATACCGGAGCTTTTAGTAGAAGCCGAAAAAGAGATAGAGCTTTATTATTGCACGCACAATGAATACATGAATCCAAGAGCAAAAGTATTTATTATAGGTATTACACCAGGCTTTACTCAGATGAGTAAGTCTATTAGCACGGCTAGAGCATGTATAGAAGAAAATAAGCCTTTAGAGGAAATGGTCCATTTGTGTAAAAAGGAAGGACGCCTAGCAGGAGTACTTAGAAAAAATGTAGGTGAAATGCTAGAAGCGTTAGACTTACCAAATGGCTTGGGAGTTGAAAGTGCCAAGGTACTTTTTGATGAAAGAGAAGACTTATTGCATACCACATCTATGATTCCTTTTGCAGCGTTTGTAAAAGGTAAAAATTATACAGGGCATAGCCCGCAGCTATTAAAAAGTGACTTTTTAATGAGCTATGTAGAAGCACATTTCTACCCACAAATAGAAGTAATGCAAGAAGCACTTATTATACCATTAGGCAGATGTGTAGAAGAAGTGATTAAGGGCTTAATTGCTAAGGGCAAAGTGGATGGAAATAAATGCCTACTGGGTTTCCCACACCCTTCAGGGGCTAATGTGAATAGAAAAAAGCAATTTGAAGAAGAAAAACAGCAGTTGTTGATTAAAGTAAAACAATTTTGTAAATAATAATAAGGGACTAAAGGTTTTATGTCGAACTATAGATAGACTCCCATCTATAGTAAAAAAACGGTCATTTGGCAGTGAGGGTTGCCAAATGACCGTTTTATTTTACTAAGATGATTGCGGCTTTTACTTTTCAAGAGCTCCTTTGATTTCATCAAAAATGTCAGCCACTGTTTCTAAGTGGGTAGCTTTATAAGCGTTACTACCACAGAAAAGAAGTGCATGTTCAATATCTCCCTTGGCCGCAGCTATAAGTACTTTTGAAATACAATAAGGAATAGTAGTCACGCCGCATTTTTCAATACAATGATAAAAGCAAGCGTTATTACCAGGCGTATTTTTGATATAGTCATTTAATATAGCACGACCAGGCATACCAACAGGGCTTTTAATAATTTGAATATCTTCCTTTTCAGCTTTAATATAAGCTTCTTTATAGGCTGATGCAGCATCACATTCATACGTTGTTACAAAGCGTGTACCCATCTGCACACCATCTGCACCGCGCTCTAAAGCTAGGCGTACGTCTTCACCGGTGTAAAAGCCTCCTGCTACGATAACAGGAATAGCTTTTTCGTATTTATTTTCATAGTCTTTAACAACCTCTTTAACCTCTTTCATAATATCTAGAACATCAGGATTTTCAGCAATCGTTTCATGAGAAAAACCTAAATGTCCACCAGCTAAAGGTCCTTCTACAACAATGCAGTCAGGTGCTACTTGATGCTTTCTATCCCACATACGGCAGATCACACTTGCAGCTTTTCCGGAAGAAACAATAGGGGCTATTTTAGTAGCACTACCTTTGGTGAAAAGTGGTAAATCTAAAGGGAGACCTGCACCAGAAATAATAAGATCAGCGCCAGCTTCCACAGCTTTTTTAGCATATTCACCATAATGTTTTAAAGCTACCATGATATTAACCCCTATAATACCTTGTGGGGCAATAGCTTTAGCTTTTAGTAGCTCGTCTTTTAAGCTACGCAGATTAGCTGCTAAGGTATTAGTTAGAAAGTCAGGTTCGCGGTAACCTACTTGAGCAGCAGAAATAACACCAATCCCTCCATTTTTTGCCACATGACCTGCTAACTGATGCAAGGAAATACCTACACCCATACCACCTTGAATAATAGGAAATTTTGCTTTTAAATTGCCAAAAGGCAAGTGAATTAAGTTCATTTGATCAACTCCATGTATTAGATTAAATAGAATAGTAAACATATATTTTGATATTCAAAGTAAAGACTTTGATAATCAAAGTATATGAATAAAGCACAAAATTGTCAATAAAGAAATCAACTTATAAATGTAAAAAATTGTATTGACAAAATGAAGCTATCGTCATATACTTTGAAAATAAAATACTTTGAATTGCAAAATAAAAGTATTTTTGTTTATTTCACTTGAAGGGAGGAAGGAAAATTGGAGGACTCAATTGAAATTGTAAATACCTTGCTTGTGAATTCCTTTAATAAAATTCTTACACTTGAGAAAGATGTGTTAAAAGAAGGTCCTTTTAGTGAATTAACCATTACAGAGTTACATGCTATTGAGGCCATTGAACTGAAAGGTAAAACCATGACTGAAACAGCTCATAAGTTAGGTATTACAGTAGGGAGCCTCACAGTAACGATTAATCGCCTTGTAAAAAAAGAATATGTCGTAAGAAGTGACAAGGAAGGGGATAGGCGTCTTGTTCAACTAACGCTCACTAAAAAGGGAAAATTAGCTTGGAGATTGCATGACCACTTTCATAGACATATGGTAAGACGTATGCTACAAGGACTAAAGGAAGAGGAACACCAAGTTTTAATTCAATCTCTAGAAAGTTTAGTACACTTTGTAGAAGAGCAACAAGCCTATTTTAAGGCCAAACAATTTGAGGAGAACAAGTTATGATTGGAATGAGGATAAAAGGATTAGGGAAAGCAGTACCAAAAAGAACCGTATCCAATGATGAACTTAGTCAGTTAGTAGACACATCAGATGAGTGGATTACCAGTCGCACAGGTATTAGATCTAGGCATATCGCTACGACTGAAACGACTACCACTTTAGCAATAGAAGCAGCTAGGGAAGCCGTAGTAACCAGTGAGCTGAGCAAAGAGGCTATAGACCTTGTAATCGTGGCTACGGTTTCACCAGATACCATGATGCCTAGTACAGCCTGTAAGGTGGCAGAAGCACTTGGTATAGAAAAGGCTACTTGCTTTGATGTAACAGCTGCTTGCAGTGGTTTTGTTTATGCCACTCAATTAGCTGATAGCTTAATTAAGACAGGCATAGCACACAATGCACTTGTTATTGGAGCAGAGGTCTTAAGCAAGGTAGTAGATTGGAAAGATAGAGGTACCTGTGTTTTATTCGCAGATGGGGCAGGAGCCGTCGTTTATGAAGGAACAGAGGATAATAAAATCTATCATATCGTAACAGGTTCAAGACCAGATGGTGCTGAACAAATTACCTTAGAAACAGCGGGCTTTGACCATACCTTTTACGAAAGGGAAGAAGTAAAACCAGCCATTAAGATGGATGGCAAAGGCGTGTATAGCTTTGCCACAACAACAGTACCTAGAAGTATAGAAGAAGTTTTAAGTGTAGCTAGTTATAGTGCAGATGATGTTGACTGGTATATTTTACACCAAGCTAATTCACGTATTATGGACCGCGTAGCTAGTCATCTTAAAATATCAAAGGAGAAATTTTTCAAGAATTTAGATGAACATGGTAATACATCAGCAGCTAGTATCCCTATGGCTTTATATGATCTAAGTCCTAAGCTAAAAGCAGGGGATAAGCTCATTGCTTCAGGCTTTGGGGCAGGCCTTACTTGGGGCACTATGCTATTTGAGTGGAGTAAGTAAAACAATTAAAAATTAAAAATTAAAAATTAAAAATGAAGAATTAAATAGCATCCATAGGCTATTAGCCTTTTAGGATAAATAAAAAACATTTTAGGAGGAATACAATATGTTAGAAAGATTACAAGCAGTTATCGCAGACAAATTAAGTGTAGAGGTAAGTGAAGTTACACCAGAAGCTACTTTCCGTGAAGATTTAGGAGCAGATTCATTAGATTTATTTGAAGTGGTAATGGGAATTGAAGAAGAATTTGGTATTAGTATTGAAAACGAAGACTTAGAAAAAATTCAAACTGTAGGAGATGCACTGGCCTATATTACAGATAAACAATAAACCATAAGGAGATAACAGTAATGAAAACAATATGTGATTTACTGGGGATTTCCTACCCCATTATTCAAGGTGGAATGGCATGGGTGGCTACTCATAGTATTGCCGCAGCAGTTTCTGAGGCAGGGGGATTAGGTATTATTGCAGCGGGGCACGCTCCTAGTGATTGGCTCCGCGCGGAAATCAGAGCTTGCAAAGCTTTAACTAATAAACCTTTTGGTGTTAACATTATGCTTCTTAGTCCTTATGTAGATGAAGTAGCTCAGGTTGTTGCAGAAGAAGGCGTAAGTATGGTGACAACAGGAGCAGGTAATCCAGGTAAGTATATGGAGCTTTGGAAAAGTGCCGGCATTAAAGTAATACCAGTAGTACCTTCTGTAGCACTTGCAAAACGTATGGAGAAGTGTGGTGCTGACGCCGTCATCGCTGAAGGTGGTGAATCAGGTGGCCATATTGGTGAACTAAGTACAATGGCCCTTGTACCACAAGTTGTAGATGCAGTTGATATTCCAGTTACTGCAGCTGGCGGTATTGGAGATGGTAGAGGTATTGCAGCTGCCTTTATGTTAGGAGCCCAAGGTGTGCAAATGGGTACCAGATTCTTAGTCGCTAAAGAATGTGATATTCCAGACAGCTACAAACAAAGAGTGCTTAAAGCATCAGATATCGATGCAGTAGTGACAGGTCGCTCAACAGGACATCCAGTGAGAAGCCTTCGTAATCAACTGACTAGAGAGTTTGCTCAGTTAGAAAAATCAGGTGCAACACCTGAGGAACTGGACAAATTTGGTACAGGTGCTTTAAGAAGGGCTGCTGTAGAAGGTGATGTGATGAGAGGATCAGTACTTGCTGGTCAAATCTCAGGGATGATTACTAAAGAACAAACTGCTAAAGAGATGGTAGAAGAATTAATACTAGAGCTCAATCAAGTATTAGCAGATAAAATAGAGGGGCTAGAAACCATGGTTAGCCAAATTAAAAACAAATAGGAGGTGGTAAAAATGAAAGCAGCCCTATTATTTCCAGGCCAAGGTGCACAGTACGTTGGTATGGGCAAGGACTTATACGATTCTTATATTATTGTAAAACAATTATTTGACGAAGCAGCTAGCGTTCTAGATTGGGACGTTAGAGAAGTATGCTTCACTGATTCTCATGCACTTATTAATCAAACACGTTATACCCAAGCTGCCCTTTTTACAACTAACTATGCGATTTATAAAGTACTAGAAGCCAATGGGTTGAAAGCAGATGCTATGCTTGGTTTTAGTCTTGGCGAATATGATGCTATTACTGCCAGTGGGGCTTTAGATTTTAAAACAGCTTTAACATTAGTTGATAAAAGAGCAACCTATATGGAAGAAGCAGCCAATAAAAATCCAGGTGGCATGTCAGCAGTTATTGGTCTTGGCATAGAAGAAATCAAAGCAGTTTGTGAGGCTATTAGCGAGGAGAGTCATTTACCAGTGGAAGTAGCTAATGATAACTGTGAAGGACAAGTAACCATAGCAGGCGTGAAAGAAGCATTAGAGCTAGCTAGCTTAAAATTAAAGGAAGCAGGCGCTAAACGTGTGTTACCTCTTAAAGTAAGTGGCGCTTTTCATAGTTCACTTATGGAAGAAGCTAAAGAAAAGTTAGCTAAAGAGCTTGTAACTCTTGATTTCAAGGAGCCACAAGTAGAGGTAATCAGTAATGTGAGTGCAGGGCCTATGAATAGAGAAGAGATTATAGAGAATATTCCTCTTCAAGTCGTTAAAGGTGTACGTTTTAGAGAAAGTATTCATTATTTAGTAAGTCAAGGCTTTGACACCTTTATAGAGGTGGGGCCTAAATGTACACTAAGTAACTTAGTTAAAAAGATGGCACCAGAAGCCACTATTTTAAACGTAGAGGATAGTGATACCTTACGAAATGTATTAGAAAAGGTAGGTAGAGGCAATGCTTAAAGATAAAGTAGCGGTGATTACAGGAAGTGTTCGAGGCATAGGAAGAGCTATTGCTATGTGCTTTGCGAAACAAGGTGCAAATGTTGTAATTAACTATAGTAGTGAGAAAAGGAAAGAAGAAGCTGATCAAGTTGTAACAGAAATTAAGGCATTAGGGGGAAAAGCTATTGCCCTTTGCGCTAATGTAGCCAATAGTGAAGAAGCCAAAGGACTTATTGAAGGAACCATAGCTGCTTTTGGTAAAATAGATATTTTAGTTAATAATGCAGGTATTACTAAGGATATGTTACTTCTTAGAATGACTGAAAAAGAGTTCCAAGAGGTATTAGATGTGAATTTAAAAGGTGTTTTCAATTGTTCAAAGCATGGGGCTAAAGCCATGATGAAAACAGGTGGAAGTATTATTAATATGACTTCAGTAGTTGGCATCAATGGTAATGCCGGACAAAGCAACTATGCAGCCTCCAAGGCGGGAGTTATTGGATTTACCAAATCAGTAGCTAAAGAATTTGCTGGTAAGAATATTCGTGTAAATGCAATTGCACCAGGTTTTATTACAACAGATATGACAGATATACTTCCAGAGCGTGTTAAAGAGAGTGTAATGACAAGTATTCCTATGAAATGTTTTGGAGTGAGTGAAGAAATAGCCAATGTGGCAGTATTTTTAGCAAGTGATCTTTCAAGCTATATTACAGGAGAGGTTATTAAAGTAGATGGCGGTATGGCCATGTAATAACGAGAAGGAGAAGTGAAGATGAATAATAGAGTTGTTATTACTGGAATGGGCGTAGTATCACCGATAGGAAATGACGTAGACACTTATTGGAATAGCTTAAAGGAAGGAAAATGTGGTATTAAAGTACTTCCAGAAGAATTACAAATTGAAGGCACTAATGTGCATGTAGCAGGAACAGTAACAGACTTTGAAGTAGAAAAATACATCGATAAAAGAGAAGCAAGAAGACTAGCTAGATTTTCTCAATTTGCTATTTATGCTAGCAAACAAGCTCTTGAAAATGCAAAGCTCAATATGGAAGAGGAAGATGCCCATAAGGTGGGTGTTATGATTGGAAGTGGTATTGGAGCCTTAGATGTTATTGAACAAGAGACGCTTAAACTTCATGAAAAAGGCGCAAAAAGAGTATCTCCTTTATTTGTACCTATGGCAATTGTCAATATGGCAGCAGGTAATGTAGCTATTCATACAGGTGCAAAAGGTGTTTGCTCTACGGTGGTTACAGCCTGTGCTTCTGGTACACACTCTATTGGAGAAGCCTTCAGATATTTAAAACAAGGTTTTCAAGAGGTGATGCTAGCAGGCGGCAGTGAAGCTTGTATTACGCCTTTAGGGATTGCTGGGTTTAATGCTTTAACAGCATTAACGACGAGTGAAGATCCTATGAGAGCATCTATTCCTTTTGATAAAGAACGTAGTGGTTTTGTTATGGGTGAAGGCGCAGGTGTACTAGTCATGGAAACTTTAGAGCATGCAAAGAAAAGAGGCGCTTCTATTATAGCAGAAGTGGTTGGCTATGGTGCAACAGGTGATGCACATCATATTACGACACCAGCTCCAGGAGGGGTAGGTGCGGCTAGGGCTATGGAAGAAGCTTTAAGAGAAGCAGGTATTGCTTCAGAAGCTGTGAATTATATTAATGCTCATGGTACAAGTACACAGTACAATGACCTTTATGAAACTATGGCAATTCAAAGTGTATTTGGTGAAGCTACTAAAGTAGCTGTTAGCTCTACTAAATCAATGACAGGCCATCTCCTAGGTGCAGCTGGTGCCATTGAAGCCATTGCCATTGCTAAGGCAGTAGAAGAAGACTTTATCCCACCGACAGCTAACTATCAGGTGAGAGATGAAGCTTGCCCACTTGATTATGTGCCAGGTGAGGGAAGAGATGAAAAAGTCCAATATGCCATGAGTAATTCTCTTGGTTTTGGTGGCCATAATGCCACTTTAATCTTTAAGAAATGGGAGGAAGCTTAAATGGAAATCGAAACAATAAAAGAACTTATTAAAGCTTTTAGTGAAGCAGAGCTTACCAAGCTTTCTCTTAAATGCGAAGATTTTGAGCTAAAGCTAGGCAAAGAACAAACCATTTATCAAACAGTCATGACAGAAACAGCACCCCTAGCACCAAGTGTGCAAAGTCCTGCTTACAATAATGATGTTGTTATGAGTGAACCAAAGATGACACCTGCGGCAGAAGTACCAGCAAAGGCCATTACATCACCTATGGTAGGAACTTTCTATGCAGCTAGCAGTCCTAAAGCAAAGCCTTTTGTAGAAGTTGGTTCTAAAGTGAAAAAGGGCGATGTGGTATGTGTGATTGAAGCTATGAAACTAATGAATGAAGTAGAGGCAGAGATAGAAGGCGAAGTAGTAGAGATTTTAGCAGCTAATGAGTCTATGGTGGAATTTGGCCAGCCTCTCTTTATTTTAAAATAGAGAAGGAGTAAACCATGTTAAATACAAAGCAGATTATGGAGATTATTCCCCATAGATATCCTTTTTTACTGGTTGATAAAGCAGAATTACTGGAAGATGGCGGGGCAGCTGTAGGCTATAAAAATGTAACCATTAATGAACCTTTTTTTCAAGGACATTTTCCACAGGAGCCTGTTATGCCAGGCGTTTTAATAGTAGAAGCACTAGCTCAAGTAGGTGCTATTGCACTTTTGTCACAGGAAGCCTTTAAAGGTAAGATTGCTTACTTTGGTGGGATTAAAGATGCTAAATTTAGAGGTAAAGTAGTACCAGGTGATACCTTAAAGCTAGAGTGCGCCATTATTAAGCAAAAAGGCCCTATGGGTGTAGGTAAGGCAGTTGCTAGTGTAGAAGGTAAAAAGGTATGTGAAGCAGAACTTATTTTTGCTATCGGCTAATAGGAGGTGAAGGAGGATGATAGAAAAAGTACTTGTTGCTAATAGAGGAGAAATTGCTGTTCGTATTATTAGGGCGTGTAAAGAAATGGGTATTGCAACTGTAGCGGTGTACTCAACAGCTGATGAAGAAGCACTCCATGTACAACTAGCAGATGAAGCAGTATGTATAGGAAGTCCTCTTCCTAAGAATAGTTACCTTAATATAGAAAACATTATTAGTGCAGCCGTTTTAACAGGTTGTGATGCACTTCATCCGGGCTTTGGATTTTTATCAGAGAATGCTAAGTTTGCAGAAATCTGTGAGAAGTGTGGGATTACCTTTATTGGACCTACAGGTGAGATGATTCGCCTCATGGGAGATAAAGCCAAAGCAAGAGAAATGATGATTGCTGCAGGTGTACCAGTTGTCCCAGGTTCAGAAGGTAAAATTGACGACTTAGAAGAAGCTATGTGCCTTGCAGATCGTATTGGTTATCCTGTCATTTTAAAAGCAGCTGCTGGTGGTGGTGGCCGTGGCATGCGTATTGTGTGGAAGAAGGAAGAGTTTGAAAAAGCTTTTTTATCTGCTAGTAGTGAAGCAGAAAATGCTTTTGGTGATGGCAGTATGTACCTTGAAAAGTATATTCAAAATCCACGTCATATCGAATTTCAGATTTTAAGTGATGCTTATGGTAATGTAGTGCATTTAGGAGAAAGAGACTGTTCACTCCAACGTCGTCATCAAAAAGTCATGGAGGAAGCACCTTCACCTTTCTTAAATAATGATATGAGAAAGCGTATGGGTGAAATTGCTGTTACTGCTGCTAAGGCTGTTAACTACCAAAATGCAGGAACGATAGAGTTTATAGTAGATGCCAGTGGTGAGTTTTACTTTATTGAAATGAATACCCGTATTCAAGTAGAACACCCTATTACAGAAATAGTGACAGGCATAGATTTAATCAAGGCCCAAATTAAGATAGCAGCTAAAGAGCCCCTTGCTGTCAAGCAAAAAGACATTCATATTAAAGGGCATGCTATTGAGTGCCGTATTAATGCAGAAAATCCATTACTCAACTTTAAGCCTTGTGCTGGAACTATAGAAGAACTTTATCTTCCAGGCGGTAGAGGTGTTCGCATTGAATCTGCACTTTATGAAAGCTATAAGGTACCACCAACCTATGATTCAATGCTTGCCAAAGTCATTACATTTGGTGATACCAGAGAAGAAGCAATTGCTATTATGAAAAGAGCTTTAGGAGAAATAGTGATTGAAGGCATAGAAACCAATGTGTTCTTCCAATATCAACTTTTAAATGAAGCAGCTTTCGTAGAAGGTAAATTTGATACCTCATTTATCGAACGCAACCTAGAAACAATTTTAGGAGGAGTGGTAGATGAAGCTTAATGGTTTTATAAAAAAGAAAACAAAGTATGCTATGGCAATAGGCGAGAAAGCTAAAAAGTCAAGTGTACCAGAAGGTATGTATATTCAGTGTCCTAAATGTAAAAAAAGCATTTACCGTGCTGATTTAAAAAGCCACCTAGGCGTTTGTCCACAGTGTGGTTACTATTATCCCCTATCAGCAAGGGCAAGAATCAGCTTGGTTGTGGATAAAGGAAGCTTTAATGAGTTTGATACTAACATGACTAGTAGTAATCCCTTAGATTTTCCAGGCTATGAAGAAAAGCTAACAGCTTATCAAGAAAAAACAGGTCAAAATGAAGCCGTTATTACAGGTGAAGCAGAAATAGAGGGTCAAAAAACGATTATTGCAATTATGGATTCAAGTTTTATGATGGGAAGTATGGGTTCGGTGGTAGGTGAGAAAATTACTAGAGCCATTGAGTATGCTACCCAAAATCATTTACCTATTATTATTTTTACAGCATCAGGTGGCGCTAGAATGCAAGAAGGTATTTTTTCGCTTATGCAAATGGCTAAAACAAGTGCAGCACTAGCAAAACATGATGACAATGGACTTTTATATATTAGTATTTTAACTGACCCAACTACTGGCGGTGTAACAGCCAGCTTTGCCACCTTAGGTGACATTATTTTAGCAGAGCCAGGAGCACTTATTGGCTTTGCAGGACCTCGAGTAATTGAACAAACCATTAATCAAAAGCTTCCTGAAGGCTTTCAGCGTAGTGAATTTCTTTTAGAACATGGTCAAATTGATAGCATTGTAGAACGAACAGAATTAAAAGCAACTTTAGGAAAACTCCTAAGATTGCATAGCAAGGAGGGGTGAAAGTGGAAGATATAGTGATTCGCTTAGAAGCTATTGAGGGTGCTATCACACACCTGAAGACTTTAGAGCAAACCCCAGATATAATTGACGAAATGGCAAGGCTTGAAAAGCTGGCTACTAAACTTCGCAAAAAGCTTCCAGCAGAAGAAAAAGCATGGGATAAAGTAGTATCAGCTAGGAAATTAGATAGACCTAGAGGTAACTTTTATATAGAAATGATCACTACAGATTTTATAGAGTGTCATGGTGATCGAAGCTTTAGAGATGATCCTGCTATTATAGGTGGGATTGGAAAAATTGGTGAGCACACTGTGACCTTGATTGTTCAAGGCAAAGGCAATACCTCTAAAGAAAATATGGCAAGAAACTTTGGAATGCCTCATCCAGAAGGCTATAGAAAAGCACTTAGGCTCATGAAACAAGCTGAGAAGTTTAATCGGCCAGTTGTTTGTTTAATTGATACACCAGGTGCCTACTGTGGACTTGGAGCTGAGGAAAGAGGCCAAGGTGAAGCTATTGCCAGAAATCTTATGGAAATGGCTAGATTAAAGGTACCTGTTATTGCAGGTATTATAGGCGAAGGCGGAAGTGGTGGGGCACTGGCTTTAGCTGTAGCTGATAAAGTCTTTATGCAAGAAAATACGATTTATTCGATTTTATCACCAGAAGGCTTTGCAAGTATTCTTTGGAAAGATGCTTCGAGAGCCAAAGAAGCCGCAGAAAAAATGAAGATTACAGCACCAGAGCTTTTAAATTATGGCATTATTGATGACATCATTTTAGAGCCAGTGGGAGGTGCCAATCTAGATCCCGTAGCGGCTGCAGATGCACTTAAGCAGTATTTAATGACGCAGCTCACAGAACTTAAAAAGCAAGGTGAAGAAGAGAGGCTAAGTAGCCGATATGAGAGGTTTAGGAGATTTGGAGTTATTACGCAGTAATGGTCAAAAGAGTATTGTACAGGATTAAAGTACAATGCTCTTTTTCTATTTGGAATAGTAATACAGAGAGTAATAAGCGTTTGAGAAGGAAATGAGATGGGGCGGCTATCCTTCAGTGTTCCGCTCCGTATTTTCGCAGGCACTAAGTTCATTTTTTTGATGAACGCCCACAAGCTCGGCTAACGACTCAAACACGTGGTCTAAAATCCATCAAAAAAATTCACAAGTTAGCTACTCAAAATGAAAATGCGCTATAAAACTAAAGATTATCTTAGTTTTATAGCGCGTTTATTGTTTATGTAATAGGAAACTATCTTGCTATTACATAGGCTTGCAAGGGGAGAATCCCCAGCTAGAAATAGTTACTTAAGGGTAAAAGATTTAACAATCTTTTCAAGCTCAGTAATACAATCCTTATTGGTATTAGCAAGTTGCTGTGTTTGGGTAGTTGCTTTTACCATATCACCAGTTTTTTCTGCAATATTCATAACACCAGAACTTGATTCTGCAATGGTGCCATTAATACCTTGAATGGCATCATTAATTTGTGCTGTAGTCTGGGCTAAGGCGTTAATCGCATTATAGATATGAGACATATTATCTTGAAAGTTATGAGCATCATCTGCATACTGTTTACCTACATCCATAAAGTTATCATAATCTGTTAATACGACGTTCTCTAAGAAATGACTAGTATCTACTAAGCAGGCAGACATATGAGATACAGCGTTATGAACTTCTTGGATAATGGCATTAATATCTTTAACAGTTTGTGTGCTTTGTGTAGCTAAAGTTGCAATCTCAGAAGCTACGATAGCAAAACCTTTACCAGCATCACCAGCGCGAGCAGCCTCAATGGAAGCATTAAGGGCAAGTAAACTTGTTTGAGAAGCAATATTATTAATAACGTTAGTAAGTGCATTGATTTTGTCTACTGCTTTTGCATTTTCCATTGCTAGGTTTGTTTTATCTTTAACTGTCATGTAAACATTTTGTGTTTGCTCTCGTGCTAAGGCTGTTTTATCATAAAGTGTATTGGCACGCTCCATTACTTGAGTTGCTAATACATTTCCATTAGCAGAAAGTGTACTAATTTGAGCTGTACTTGTATTAATGTAGGCGATGCTTTCACTGATATGATCTGTAGTAGCAGAGGTTTCCTCCATACCAGCAGCTAACTGTTGGGTAGTAGCAGAGTTATCCATACACATGGCATTCATATTTTCTGTAACTGAGCAAAGAGAAGACACATTATGGTTAATCGTTTCACTCACTTGATCAATATTACCAACAATTGTTCTAAGTGATTGACGCATGGTATGTACAGCACGTGCCATTGTTCCTGTTTCATCTTTCAAGGCATAAAGCTGCTTAGTATTGGTGGTATGTCTAAAGTTAAATTGTGAAGTCTTTTCAATAATATCAGTAAGCATAGTAATAGGTTTAATAAGCCTTCTGCTAAAAATAATACTGAGCAAGAGAGCTAATAATAGGGCAATTGCTGCAGCACTTATAATTTTTAGGCCAAGAGAAAGAGAATTTGAATAAATTTCCTTTACAGGTGCAGTTAAAGCTAATTTCATGCCATTTCCTAGAATAGAATAGCATAGATCTTTAGTTTGATTATTATAGTTATATTGTATAGAGGTATTTTGACATGATGTATCATTTAAGATGGCATTTAGGTTGCCAAAGCGTTCATCATTTAGACTTGTACCCATAGGCAGATTTTTGTGCGAGAGAATGGTGTTTTCTGCATTAGTTAGAAAAGCATAACCTGTATCATAAAGTTGAAGATCATTAATGATATTCTGGAATGTATTAAAGTCAATATCCATACCTACCACACCAATAGAAACACCATCTTTAAAAATAGGTACTACATAAGAAACCATATAAACATTAATATTAGCGTTCATATAAGGATCTAACCAAGTAGCAGCTTTATTTTGAACAGGCGTATAGTACCAGCCAACATGGGCAGTATCAGTAGGTTCGTAGGTGCTAAAGTCAGTTGGTGTTACCTTCTCAAATTGGCTATTAACATCAGAACGAACTAGAAACAAACCCGAAGTAGGTTCAGTAAATTCTGGGTTATAACGTAGGTAAACAGAAAGTGCACCTTGGGTGTTATTGGCGAAATCTAAAATAGTTCTTTCCATAGAGTCGGTATACTCTTTGACATAAGTCGAATTTTGCTGAAAAGCTTTTGTATCTGAAATATTATTAACTGTAGTAAGTGCAAGCGTATCAACAGATTGCTCAATGCGTGAGATGATGCTATTGAGTTGTGTACTTTTAAGCTGACTAGTAAGTTGCATAGACTTCCTAGCCTCTGTATTAGTAATATCAGTAGTAGTACTAATACTAAGCCCCCCAATAATAATGGCTGTAAACAATGTGATGAGCAAGGTCATTGACATAATTTTGTGTTTTAATGAATTCACTACTATTTCCCCCTATATAATTATGAAATAAGTACATATTATTTTGAATAATTAAATAATTATAACATAATGATATTCATTTCACGATGTAGTATGTTGCTATATTTTTATTGAAATTTATAGAACCAAGTAATAAACTAATCAATAGGTATAAAGACAGATGAATGAGTAAAGAGATGGGATGGCGTATATATGAGTCAGATTATTAAACTAAGCTATTATGATGCATTTCGCTGTATAGGAGGAGAGTGTCCTTTTACTTGCTGCCAGGAGTGGGCAATAACAGTAGATGAAGATACCTTGGAAAAATGGCGAGAGATTAGTTTGGAAGAAATAGGGATTAAAGTGGAAAAAATTGCTATAGGGAAAAAACGAGTAATGTTATGTGACTGCATTGAACATGAAGAATCAGAGCAAGTCATTGAGCTAAATAGAGATAAGACTTGTCCTTTTTTAAATAAAGATAAACTTTGTGCTGTGGTAGTAAATTTGGGTGATGCTTATTTATCAAAAACCTGCACAACCTATCCAAGGCATATACATAAGGTAGGTAAAAGGGAAGAATATTCATTAGATTTTGGATGTCCAGCTGTAATTGATTTGCTTTATAAAGAAGAAAAAGGAATCCATTTTAAAGAAGGTGAAAAAGAAAGACAAGAAACTTCAGTCTTAGAAGAGATACGCCAAATGCTACTTGAACGTGTTCAAGATGAAGCCTATTCCTTAACTGAGGGGATTTTAATGGCATATTGCTGTTTGTTAGAACTTCTAGAGGAAGAAAAACTGACAGTAGAAATAGTACAAGCTTATAAAGAGAGAGATTATTTAGAGGCATTAGTAAGTGAAATGCGTACGATGCAAGTAGAGGCCATAGATTCTTTTTGGGAAAGAAATGAACAGTTTTTAGATCGCATTCAGCTTTATCGTAAGGATGAAACGTATACTAAGGATATAGAAGCCTATAGTGTTTTGGCTGAAAGGCTGGAGGAGTATTATTCAGACACATGGCTCTTGGAGAAAAATGAAGCCTTTGAAACGCAGTATCAAGGGTTTGAAAAGCTTTTAAGAAACTATTTAGCAGCAGAAATTTGGGCAAATGTTTTAAGAGACCATATGACGTTAGACGATATGGTTATGGTGTATCAGTGGGTGATACTAGAATACTGTGGGATTAAGCAATTAACTTTCCTTAAGTGGGTCTCAGAAGAACAAAGGATGGTAGATTACAGCATGGTAAGAGATGCTATTATGATGATTGCTAGAATGATAGCTTATGATCAAGATGAGATTGAAAAATGTTTAGCGTATAGCTTTGAAGAACCGATTTTAGATTGGGGAACTTTAGCCCTTATTGTTGGTAGTGGAAAGATGTAAGGGCTGAAGCAGGGTAGAAATATAATGAATAGCTAGTGAAAATAAATAGGAGATTATATGAGAGGTAAAGAACGTGCTAAGAAGTCAGTTTTTCAGGCGTATATATACATCTATAAGGTACGGATGCAGAAAAAGATATAAAAGTAAAAAGAAAATATTATAAAGATAATGAATTTAATGTATAATTTATGTGTGTATATGGATAGGTTTACTATTAATAAAATAATCAGGAATAGAGGGGAAATGTTATGGATCCAATTTTAAGTCAAATTCAATTATTTCCATTTACCTTTGCCATGGAAGGATGGATGAAGTGCGAAGGTCAGACGCTTAATATTATGCAATATCAAGCTTTATTTTCTTTAATAGGTATTACCTATGGGGGAGATGGTAGGACTACATTTAAAGTGCCTGATTTAAGAGGGGCAGAACCACTACCGGGAATGGCTTATTATATTGCAATAACAGGGCTCTATCCCGTAAGAGCATAAAAATGAGAAGAGGGCATTCCTACGTATTTTCCAATAGGAGTGCTCTCTTTATTTGTTTAGAAATTATTTATTAGGATTCTCAGCAGCTTCCGCATCAGCTTTAGTTTGATGAACAGTACCAAAAGGATGATGAGGAGGTGCATAGATAGAGTAAAGCTTAAGCGGTGTTGAACCAATGTTAAGGAGGTTATGCCAAGTACCAGCAGGTACAACAAAAGCATCACTAGCTGATACAGTTTGCTGAAAATTAAGTTGATTAGGCTGGTCCCCCATCATGACTAACCCTGTTCCATCTTCAATACGTAGAAATTGATCCACATCATTATGGATTTCAAGACCAATAGATTCTCCAGGAGGAATGCTCATTAAAGTAAGCTGCAGAGAGTCTCCGGTCCATAGAACTGTACGAAAAGTATCATTGGCTTTTGTAACCTTTTCAATGTTAACCACGAAAGGATAGGGTCCATAATCTTTGATGACTTGAGTTGAGTTAGGCATATTACGACTTTTTTTATGGCCATTTAAATAAGGTATTTGATAATCTTGTGAAGAAGTGTTTTTTTGAATAGTATGTTGATACGTTGGATTAAAATGAGGCATTTTGATAATCCTTTCAAAAATTTTACATTAACAGTATATGTAAAAAAAGATAATAAGTGAAGAAAAGACAAAGGTTTTAATAGAAAATCATTGACTTACTTTATAGTTGAGTTAGATTGTGGTATAATATTTAAGAAGTAATCTATAGGATTATGATTAAATTGATTTATATAAATAGAATAAAAGATAAGGAGAAATGAAATGGTAAACATTAAAGATGTGACATTAGATGAGGTGCAAGCACTTATTGTACCTATAAGTGAGAATGATATTCAAGAGAAAACTCTAGAAGCACTTAAAAGCAGTAAAGCTTTTTCAGGTAAAGAAGGAGATGTATTTGTTCTTCCAATCGTTAAAGAAACTGTTAAGTATATGATTTATGTAGGAATTGGGAATAAAGAAGCATTAACAGCAGAGGGACTTCGTGAGGCTATAGCAGAAGGTGTAAAAAAAGCAAAGGCTGCAAAAGTAACAGAGGTAGGCATTAAGCTAGTAGTAACAGACAACATTTGTGTAGGTGGTAATGTCAAAGCCATTACAGAAGCAGCACTTCTTGCAAGCTATAGCTTTGATGAGTACAAAACTAAGACAGAAGAAGAAGCACCAATGAAATTCTATTTAGTAGGTGTACCAGCTGCTAAAGTAGAACGTGCTAATGAAGTTTTAGCAGCTAGCTTAAAAGTTGCAGAAGGTGTAATCATTGCGAGAGACTTAGTGAATGAGCCTTCTAATGTACTTTATCCTGAAACTTTAGCAGAGAAAGCAGTAGAAGTTGGTAAAGCTGCAGGGTGTGAAGTGGAAGTTTTTGATGAAAAGCAAATCGAAGCACTTGGTATGAAAGCCTTTTTAGCAGTAGGTGCTAGTTCAGAGCGTAAGCCAAAACTGATTGTCATGAGATACATGGGTGATGCTGATAGCAAAGAAGTTTTAGGGCTTGTAGGAAAAGGTTTAACTTATGATACAGGTGGTTATTCATTAAAACCAACTGATTCTATGAAGACTATGCAAAGTGACATGGGCGGTGCAGCCGCTGTTATTGGGGCTATGAGCGCCATTGCAGGTAATAAAGTAAAAACGAATGTGATTGCTGTTGTAGCAGCTTGTGAAAATGTAATCTCAGGAGGAAGCTATAAACCAGGAGATATTATTGGTTCTATGGCAGGTAAAACCATTGAAATCCTTAACACAGATGCAGAAGGCCGTTTAACTTTAGCAGATGCAGTGACTTACGCTATTGAAAAAGAAAAGGTAACACGTATCATTGACTTAGCGACTTTAACAGGTGCAGCCTTAGTGGCTTTAGGAACAAGTACAACAGCTGTTGTAACTAATAACCAAGACTTTTACGAAGAACTTCAAGCAGCAGCTAAAAAATCTGGAGAGCAATTCTGGCAATTACCAGCGCATAAAGAATATGCGAAAATGAATAAAAGTACAGTAGCAGATCTTAAAAATACGGGTGGCAGATTTGCAGGAACGATTACAGCAGGATTATTTGTAGGTGAGTTTGTACAAGACTTACCATGGTTACATTTAGATATTGCAGGAACAGCTTGGGCAGATAGTGCAGAAGGCTATATCACAAAAGGTGGTACTGGTGCACCTGTAAGAACCTTGTATCGTTTAGTAGAAGAGCCTTGTGGTTGTCATCATAATCATTAATAATGAATAATTGATGATTAAGCATAAAGAATGAATGATGCAGAATGAAGGCGTTAGCTTAGAATAGAAGAAAGAGTAGAGGGCTGTTATAAAAAGATAACAGTCCTTTACTTATGGTAGGCTTGGGAAAAGGCATAAAAGTAGCTTGAGAATAATTACCAAAAAATTGATATTAATAGGTTTAACTTGAAAAAATAGGTAAAATCTATAATAATGGACAAGAGAGACTTGAAGTATAAGCAGCATTAATGCCGCATATGCTATAAGCAATGAAAATGAATAGGAGTATTCTATGAGAATAATTATAATTGGAGGCATTGCAGCTGGTATGAGTGCAGCAGCAAAGCTTAGAAGACTAGACAAAGAAGCAGAGGTAGTGGTCTATGAAAAGTCACCACATGTTTCATTTGGCGCTTGTGGATTGCCTTATTATGTAGGAGGATTCTTCGATAATGAAGCACAAATGTTAGCAAGAACACCACAGCAGCTCATAGCGTCTGGAATTGAACTTTATATAGAACATGAGGTGCTTCAGGTGATACCTGAGACAAAAACCTTACAAATAAAAGATTTAAAAGCAGGAACTATTAAAGAAGATCATTATGACACTTTAATGATTGCCACAGGAGCTAGCAGTATTATGCCACCTATTGAAAACTTAAATCTTAAAAATGTCCATACCCTTCGTTCTATGGCAGATGGTAAAGCATTACGTGAAGCCCTAAGAAAACCAGAAGTAAAACGTGTGGGCATTATTGGAGCAGGGTTTATAGGTCTTGAAGCTGTAGAAGCTGCTAAAGCATTAGGAAAAGAAGTCGCTGTTTTTCAGTTAGAAGATCGTATTTTAAAAGAAGTATTTGATCAAGAGGTAACTGAGCTTTTAGAAGCAGAGCTTAAGGCTCATGATGTAGCACTTTATTTAAACAGTAAAGTAACAGCTCTTCGAGGAGAAGGCTATGCCACCCACATTGTTACAGAAAATGAAGAGATCCCTGTAGACTTAGTGCTTTTAGCAACAGGCGTAAGACCTAATACAGCATTCTTAGACAATACAGATATCGAGCGCTTACGTAATGGTGCCATTGTGGTAGACCAAGAAGGAAAGACCTCACTACCAGGGGTATATGCAGCAGGTGATTGTGCTACTGTGCCTCACTTATTAAAAGGAGAACCAGCTTATATCCCACTCGCAACAAGCGCTAATAAACTGGGGCGTATTGTGGGCGAAAATTTAGCTGGTAATCATGAAGTTTTTGAAGGAACCTTAGGTTCTAGCTGTATCAAGCTGATGAATATGGAAGCAGGGCGCACCGGATTAAGTGAAGCCGAAGCTGAAAGCATGGGACTCGATTATAAAACTGTTTTTATTACTGATAAAAATCAAACAGATTATTATCCAGGCCAAGAGGATTTATCTATTAAACTCATTTATGATGCCAATACTAAGATATTATTAGGTGGGCAAGTAGTGGGAAGGAAAGATGCAGTGCAGCGTACCAATGTATTAGCTGTGGCTATTTATGCAAGGCTTACCACCAAGCAATTAGGGATGCTAGACTTATGCTATGCGCCACCATTTGCACGTACTTGGGATGCCATTAACATTGCAGGTAATGTAGCTAAATAAAAAGTAAAAAGGGAATTGTTCGTTTTAAACTGAACAATTCCCTTTTGTTACATATGCCACCAATTGCCTATATTACTTAGATGCCAGCCAGAGTCAGACTGAGTGAGCACCATCTGACTACAACCAATATGTAGCGTTGTAGAGCGCCATTTACTAGGATAAAGAATGATTTCATTTCCACTTACGACTTCTTCTTCAATTTGTAAAAAGAGGCCTTCTGTAAAAATGAGATCTTTAATATAACCCTCTTGTTGCAGTTTTTCAAAAGGAGCATCAAGGACGGTTAAGTTATATTTTTCTAAAGCGGTTAATAAAGCTGCTTTTCCCTTTTCATCTAAGCTAGTTAGCATAGAAGTATCAATGCCTAGATAACGTGCATTATCGTTAAACTCAGGATTTTGCGCCATAACCTCATCAATAGCAGCTACTAGTGCTTCTTCTAAAGTTGTCCCCTGCGTAAGTGTGCTAGAAGGGGTAGAGGTGGGCTTAGGTGTATCTTTTCCAAGGCTTGGCATACAGTAAAGCCAAAGTCCTCCTACGATAAGGACTGCGATAAGGGAAAAAATAAGAAAAGGTTTTTTACTCATAGGTCCTCCATTATGTAATGACTTTTAGTAAGCAACATGACCTTTAATAAGCCTGGATGCAAGCATTTACTTTTCTTTTATTGTAGCATAGGTTTTTGAAAATAACAGATAGAAAGCAAATTCATAGCAAGAAAAGTAGGGTAAAACAAAAATTTGAAAAAACGGACAAGTTAGCATAAGATAAATCTATGAAGACATATGGAAGAGGGAGAGCCTATGCAAGTCGAACGGTTATTTGAGATTGTTTTTATTTTACTTCATAAAGAAAAAGTAACAGCTAAATGGTTAGCGGAAAAATTTGAAGTATCTACTAGGACGATTTATAGAGATTTAGATACTTTAAGTAGCGCTGGCATTCCTATTTATACGAATAAGGGAAATGGTGGTGGTATTAGTATATTAGAAGGGTTTAAACTGGAGAAGACTTTTTTATCTGAAGCAGAACAAAATGACATTTTATTTGGTCTTCAATGCTTAGGGGCAACAGGTTATAAAGAAAGGAGCCAGGCGCTTAATAAACTAGGACAGCTTTTTAGACGCGAAGATTATCATTGGATCCAAGTAGACTTTACGCCTTGGGGAGACCAAGGCAACGTAGAAAATAACTTTAATGTACTGAGATATAGTATTATTCATAGACAAGTCGTTGCTTTTGACTATTACAGCGGGGTAGGCGAAAAAACAAGAAGGTGTATCTGGCCTTATCGTTTAGTTTTTAAAGGAAAAGCCTGGTATGTAGAAGGGTATTGTTTACTTAGAAAAGCCATTAGACTTTTTAAACTAACGCGTATTAGGCAAATAGAACAGGGAGAAGAAAGTTTTCTATTGGAAGTGCTAGAGGAAAAAATGAGAGAGGTGAAGCCGCAGCCAGAAATAGGAGAACAAGGCGATTGTATTGCCATTACCTTATGGGTAAGTAAGGCTCTTGCCTATCGTATTTACGATGAATTTGAAGTAGAGCAGGTAAAGCTTCTAGCAGATGGGAATTTTGAGGTGAATATAGATTATATAGAGTACCCAGAAGAGGATTGGTTTTATAACTATCTCCTTTCTTTTGGAAAGGAGATAGAAGTCAAATCGCCAGAAAGTGTAAGAGTGAGGCTAAAGGAAAAGATAGAAGCTATGCTTAGGCACTATTGTTAATAGTGCAGCTATTAAATAATATATTTTAAATCTTTATAGGGAAAAAGTGCATCTAATTCTTTCGTAAAGAAAGTTTTCATAGCTGCAAGCTGATCTTTAGGATAAATATATTTACCATAACCAAACTGACCATATTTGAATTGTCTTTCATCTTCTACCATGGGTAAGGTGTTTTCCGGGAAGATTTCATTAATACGATTCTTAGCTCTTAGGGTATAGCGATGAGAAATAACCTCGAAAATAATAGGGTAAAGAGGTTTTACAGGAAAAGCTTCCTTGATTTCTAGAAGAAGCTGATGATATTCTTCTTCCCAATTCGGATAAAGAAAAACAGGAGCAAGGATAAAACCAACAGGATACCCTTTAGCTGCTAAATCACTACAAGCTTTAATCCTAAGCTTAGCAGAAGCCGTATGATGCTCATAGGCATTGATGATTGTTGGTGTATTTAAACTAAACCGAATTTCTGTATGACCATGATGAGGAAGATCTAGTAAGCCTTTAATATCATTATATTTACTAACAAAACGGAAACGTGCATGCTCCTCCTGACCAAAGAAGGTAATACATTTGGCCAGTGAATGGGTATAAGGTTCAACAGGGAGAGGGTCTGAGGTAGCAGCACCTTCAAAAAGCGTTATTTCTGGTAGACGTTCATGGATATAATGCGCTGCTTGTTTAAGAATATCATCTATATTCACATGGACCCGAACAAAAGGTTTATCACCAAGTTGCGTATTCAGATAGCAGTATTCACATTGTCCCATGCAACCACTTACAAGTGGAAGTTGATAGTGAGCAGAAGGCTTACAGCTTTGGAACTTAAGACTTTTTTTCACACCAACCACTAAGGTTTGTTTGCCATGCTGATATTGCTTATGAAGCTCATCACCAGGAATTTGACGTTTCACTTGATTAGTGGCTACTTGAAAAAGTTCAATGCCGCTTTGTTCATTAAAATAGTTATAAAGCTCAGTGCCTAAGGGATAATCAAGGGCACCTTTCTCGAATATAACACGTTTGGGAATAAACATAATAGTTCCTTTCTAAAAGTATGAAATACTAATATTTTTGGTCAAATCTCTTTAAATATGTATGTATTTCAAAATGATTATGTACATAAAAGCACTCAATGGATGATACATACTATTCATTCAGTCAAAAAAAGAATGCTGTTTAATGTGCTAGCAGCAATCTTTTTTTTCTTTATCGGAAACACATACAGTGCTATTTTAGTTGCTTTTCAATGCCTAGAAGTAGGAGTTCATAAGATAGAAGTCAAGTCCCAGAAAGTGTGAGCATTAAGCTTAAAGAAAACATACAAGCCATACTTCAGTTCTACAATGAAGCATGAGCATTGCAAAAATAGAGGTAGATGAGTAAAATAAAAATCAGATACAAACATATAGAAAAATCAGAAAAGTGTTTTGGAAGGGGGATTTTAGGTGAAGATAAGAAAAGTGGGGTTTCTATGGCTAATAAGTATGCTGATAATAAGCAGTTTCATAGGTTGTCAAAGTAAGGAGGAGCATTTGCAGGTTGATACGCCATCTTCTCATAAGTCTGAAGCTGTGGCGCCAGAGGAAGAAGAGGTGAAATGGGAGGACTGGTTGTATTTTCGAGAAGATACTAAAAACACCTTAGTGCGCATGGCATTAGGGAGACAAAAAGAAGAAAGGGTAGCAGATCATATCAGTCAGTGGCTTTTAGAGGAAGATCAAATACTTTATACGACTCAGGAAGACTGGGAGAGCTTAGACACAAGTACAGAGCCTCTTACCATAATAAATGAACTACTGATTGCAAATCTAGATGGAAGTGAAGCTAAACTACTGGCAGGTAAGGAAAGTACCCTTGATGTAGCTATACCATATGAAGGAAGGCAAAGCTATTTGAGATACGGACCTTTAGGGGTAGTAGACAGTTGGGTTTATTTTAATGTTTCCATAGGACTTTCTGGTACAGATGCTAGTCAAAGCATCATTTTTCGAATGCATTCTAATGGAGAAGATTTAGAAGAGGTTTGTAAACTAAAAAGCAATGACATGGTCTATTCCTTTGGTGTAATAGGCGAGACTATGTATTTTACCAGTGGTTATATGCAAGACAATTATGACCTTACCTTATATCAAGTAGACTTAGAAACAAAAATAAGTCAAGTCCTAACTGAGCGAGGGGTAGTATTAGGTAAGTATGAAGAGGCATTATATTATGAAGAAACCACTGGTGATAATGGCGTTAATAATTATCAAATTAATAAGATAGTAAGTGGTCAATCAGAAAATTATATAGAGAAAGTGACTAGCATTGATCATACTAGTGACGCGCTCTATTTTAATTTACAGGAACATAACATTTATATAGGCCATAAAATCTTTAATGAGGGGTATGGTGAATTTGTTAAATATAATGAGGTGTATGATTTAAAGAAAAAAGAAACAAGAGTAAGTTTGCCTGATGAACAAGGCTTTCCAGGAGGAGGGTCAAGTACAAAGGTCATTAGTACAAAGGGTACAGCAACGTATTACTTACAGTACCTCAATGAATGGAATTGGCTTAGTGATTTAAAAGTAGTGGATACATCTACTAATACAGAGACTGTCCTTAAAAAAGAGATTATAGAACCTAAGCTGATACGCTTGCAGATGCAAAATAATCAGTAAAAAGAATAGCAAATAAAAAACTGGTCTCAAAGCTTTTAGCTGGAACCAGTTTTTTGTTTTTTTATAGTGTCTCGCTTAAGGCTTCCCATTCTTCATAATACTTGGTAATGGTAGCATTTAAGTTTTCTTTTTCTGCCAGTAGTAGGCTGCTTTTATCATAGTTACTGTAGACTTCCTCTAGGCAAAGCTGGGCGTCAATATCAGCTATTTTTTCTTCAGCTTCGCTAATAGCTGTTTCTAGCTTGGCCATTTGGTTTTGAATACGGCGTACTCTGGTTTGCTCTTCTTTTTGCTTTTGCCAATCTTCTTTATTAGTGGTAGCAGCAGTAGCTTCTTCTACAACAACGTTGGTTTGCTGAGGAGCTGAAGCAGTAAGCTCCTTTTTCTTTTCTATATAATAATCATAGTCTCCTAAATATTCCATGGTGCCGTCTTTAGACATATCAATGATTTTACTTGCTGTTTGATTGATAAAATAACGGTCATGGGAAACATAAAGGACAGTGCCTTCATAGTTTAATATGGCACTTTCTAGAATTTCCTTTGAAAGAATATCTAAGTGGTTAGTCGGCTCATCTAAGATGAGAAAATTGGCTTTAGAAAGCATGATTTTGGCTAATGCGACACGGCCTTTTTCACCACCGCTTAAGCTACTAATGGGTTTAAAAACATCATCATTCGTAAAGAGAAAAGCAGCCAGTACATTACGGATTTCTCCATTTTTAAGTTCTGGGAAAGTACCTTGGATTTCTTCCATAATGGTGTTAGAAGTATCTAAGGTAGCATGTTCTTGATCGTAATAGCCTACAATAACATTGCTTCCTAATTTTAGGGTACCCGTTGTAGGAGTCATTTGATCTAAAATCATACGGAAAACAGTGGTTTTACCAACGCCATTAGGACCTACGAGAGCTACTTTATCCCCTTTTTTGATTTCCATATTCATATGACTAAAAATCGGGCTGGTATCAAAGGTTTTACTTAATTCACTAATGCTTAAGACATCATTGCCACTTACAACTCTTGGGGTGAGCACCAGCTGCATAGGTTTGTTATCAATCATTGGCATATCCATGACTTCTACTTTTTCTAAAGCTTTTTCACGGCTACGAGCGCGTTTAATAGATTTTTCCCTGTTAAATTGTTTTAGCTTAGCAATAACCGCTTGTTGGTGGGCAATTTCCTTTTGCTGTTTTTCAAAGTGTTTCATAGCCACTTCATATTCTTTTTCACTTTTGATGATGTAGTCGCTGTAGTTACCGTTGTAAACAAAGCTACGTCCAAATTCTAAGTGAACGACTTTAGTGACGATTTTATCTAAGAAGTAACGGTCATGGGAAATAATAAGGACAGCACCTTTATAGCTACGTAAAAAGCCTTCTAGCCATTCGATAGCTTCAATGTCTAAATGGTTGGTAGGCTCGTCTAAGAGTAATAAACTAGGCTCTTGAAGTAGGAGCTTACCTAGAGCAACACGATTTTTTTGCCCCCCTGATAAAATAGACACTGGTTTATCATAAATGCTTTCATCAAAGCCTAAGCCTTTAAGAACGCCTTTGACTAAACTTTTGTATTCATAACCCTTACTATTTTCAAATACCATACGTTCAGCATCATATTTATGAATGAGTTCTAAAGAACCAGTCTTAGCGATTTCAGCTTCCATGGCATGAAGTTTTTCTTCTAAGGCAATGACTTCATCAAATACATGTAGGAGTTCCTCATAGACGGTAGCTGTAGAATCTAACTCCATATGTTGTTTTAAGTAACCTATGGTGCAGTCTTTAGTAGAAGTAATGGTACCTTCATCTGGTTCTAATTCCTTAGTTAGAATTTTAAAAAGGGTTGTTTTACCTACACCATTATTTCCTATTAAAGCTACTTTCTCATGGTCTTCGATATGAAAACTAATATTTTTTAAGATTTCTCGGTCAATAAATGTTTTCTTGATATTGCTACATGAAATAATCATAATATCCTCCTTGTAACGCCTTTTATTATTTTAGCAAATAAAAGCGCAAATTGAAAGAAAAGGGGCCAATAATCTACATTGACAAAAAAAAACTTAAATGCTATACTAGGGTTATGAGTTTGCGTATATGAGGAGATGAGAAGGTGACGGAAGAAAGAAAGATTTCTATGAATGTAATACGGAGATTGCCACGTTATTACAGATATCTGGGAGAATTATTACAAAAAGGAGTAACCAAAATCTCCTCCAGAGAATTAAGTGAGAAGATGAATGTGACCGCATCACAAATTCGTCAAGACCTTAACAATTTTGGAGGCTTTGGGCAACAGGGTTACGGATACAATGTGGAGTACTTGCATACAGAGATAGGAAAGATATTAGGACTTCACCAAAACTATAAAATGATTATTGTAGGCGTAGGTAACTTAGGACAAGCTATTGCTAATTCAACATCATTTAGTAAAAGAGGCTTTAAGTTAATCGGTTTATTTGACGTTAATCCAAGACTAATTGGTATGAGCATACACGGGGTAGAAGTACAAGATATTGACAAAATGGAGCAGTTCGTAAAGGAAAATGAAGTAGAAATTGCTATTTTAACAATGCCAAAAACAAGAGTAAAAGAGACAGCTGAGAGTTTAGCAAAATGGGGGATAAAAGGCTTATGGAACTTCTCACCTGTGGATTTATTCGTACCAGATACAGTACAAGTTGAGAATGTACACCTTTCTCATTCATTAATGACTTTGGCTTATAAGATTAATGAGGCTGAGGTTGAAAGAGAGAAGAAAGATAAGAGTGAGAGTATAGGGCAAATTGAAGAATAAAAGTGAGGCTTAATGGATTTCCTTGGGAATGATGTTGAGTGGGGTGCAGTATAAAAGAGTGAATAAAGAAATGCCTGTGAGGCTTTTGTTGGGAAAACAGAAGGCTTATGGGCATTTTTTTGCGTTTATAGAGATAAAGCTTTAGGCAATAGGGGAGTAAGGGTAAAAAGCAAGAGCAAAGATAAAGGCAAAAACAAAAGCAAGGACAAAGGCAAGCACAAGAGCAAAAATCAGGGAAAAACAAAGACAAAGTGAATGTCTCCTTTTGTAAGCGAGTTGTAGTCATAAGCTACTGGGAAGAAATGAGAGGGATGGCTGCCCTCCGGGGTTCCGCTCCGCATTTTCGCAGGCACTAAGCTCATTTTTTTGATGAACGGTCGAAACTCGCTAGCGCTCAAACAGTCTCCCTAAAACCCATCAAAAAAATTCGCTAAGTGCCTGCTGAAAATACTCGCAAGTCACCCCTTGAGGACAGCCATCCCTCTCATTTCTAGCAGCTTTCTGGCGTAAAGATGCTTTTTATAAAAAGATTGTGATTTACTTCAAGTTATTATTCGTAGGTTGTAAGGATGAATTTGTAATAAAACAGATGTTTTCATTAACATATTTTAGAACCCAAAAAGTACTAGAAATTAGGTGAAAATACAGCAAAAATGTCAAATAAATAACAACCTTTTTGCTTACATAACGGGAAATACTATCAAAGAAAAGGGTGAAATAATTATGGATAAATATGAATATGCAAGATGTTCAATAAATGAAAATAAACAGGATATTAATAGACAGAAACGAGGAGTAAAGACATTGGGTGGTGTGGTTGAAATGAACATTTATTGGGAGTATGAGAGTGGCACAAAAGTGGATTGCATTGAGTTAAATAAGTTATTAGAGAGTAGCTGAGGGGATAAGATAGTGGTCACAGAGGTATCGCGCATTACAAAAGTACTAAGCAGTTATATGAAATTATCAAGATTGTCAAGAAGAAGTATCTGAAGTTAGTTATTGGTGGATTTATAGTTGATTATATTAAAGATAAACTTGATGCAATGACAGAAGGTATGCTAAAAATGATGGGAGTATTTGCTGAAATGAAAAGAAATATGATAAGTGATCGTGTAAAGAGTGGAATGACAAATGTAGTTGCTAAGAGGAAGAATATAGGAAGATCTGTTCTACTTTTAAAAAATCACCCAGTAGTTTTATTAGGTATTACCCCCAATAACAAAAATAACAACTTAATAAATGTGAGTTGAGTAGGTTGTGTGGAGTAAGTAGGCAATCAATATATAAGTATATAAGTATATAAGTATATAAGTATATAAGTATATAAGTATATAAGTATATAAGTATATAAGTATATAAGTATATACTAAGAAAAATTTAACCAGTAATTAAGTTATGTTTTATATAAAAACAATATAAATTCATATTATGTTTGGAATATTTTAAAAATTATAATATAATATGCTTAAAATAATGTTTTTGGGAGGAAATATGAAATTATCATATTATTTATTTAAGAAAGATGTAGAAGATTTTGATGAGATAATATTAAAAAACAAAGTAAACTCAGATAACAACTATCAAGAGTTACTAGTGATTACAACAGATTTAGATTTTGATGCTAAAGTTTATATGCAAACCAATAAATCAAAAGCACCTAAATGGTTAAAGTTTTTAGAGAAGGATGTAGATATAAGGGATAAAGAAGAAGTAAGAAATACAGTAAATTCATTTATTATTTTAATTAAGATTATAAAAGATGAGAAAAAATACTTTTTTGGTATTACTGCAGGCTTTGGATTTATTGGAATTAATAAGGAAAAATTAGAAAATGATTTTGGATTGAAGGTTACTCTAAATAGTATTTCACCATATGAATTAAAAGCCTTAGATGTTAGAAATATTGATCTAAAGACGAAACAGAAACGCGTACACATTAATAAAGGAAGTGAGTTAGGAGAGTTTGAGTTGGACCTACATCAAGACATACTAAATTTAGTATCAGGAAAGTGTGAAGATACTGAAGTAGGAACAAATATTAGAGGAACAACTTCTTTAAATTTGAATAGTAAAGTAAAATTTAAGGAATTAGGAGCAAAGTGTAGGCAATTAATAGAGTTATATTTAAGTGATAAGTATAAAGCAAATTTTGATTTTATTGATAACATGAAAGTAGTAAAAAATAAAGAGTTAAGTGAGGAATTAAATAAGCTACTCTGGAATCATATACAAGAAAATAAACAAGAGAAGATTAGTTTAACTTATCCAGATATGATAGAGTACGATAAATGTGCTAGATACAAGATTGTATATAGCTATAACAAATTTGTAGAAACAGATGAAATAGATATTACCGACTTATACAGACTAATGGCAGAGCAAAAAATTGATACAATAGAGAAATTCAAAAAGATATGTGTTATAGGTTTAGATGATTCGGATAGTCCTAAAACATCAAAAGCACCTATAAAAGAGTTTATAGTTTTTGAGGTATCCAAAGAAACTAAAACATATATTTTTACAATGAATAATTGGTATGTTATTGATACTAACTACTATGAAAAGGTTAAGACAAAGCTTGAATATATTGAAGAAGTAGAAATTGAAGAGTTAACTACTATTAAAAAGGGAGAGACTGAGGGGCAGTACAATGAAAGGCAAGATAAAAAACACTTTATATATTTAGATAAGAAGAATTTTCAAATTCCTAATTCAAGGAGCAAAGTCGAGATATGTGATTTGTTATCAAAACACTTACAATTTATATGCATAAAAAGAGAAACTGCTTCTGCTACATTGAGTCATCTATTTTCACAAGGCTCAGTATCGATGGACTTATTAAAAAATGAATCAACTTATAGAGAAAGAGTTATACAATATTTAGAAGAGCAATATGGAAAAATAGAATTTAATAAGGATTCATTCCCGTATAATGAAGTAAAAGTAGTATATGCTATTACATCAAATAAGAAAGGAAGTTTGAAGGATATTATTCCTTTCTTTAGTAAGGTTAACTTATTGCAGCATATAAAAAGAATTAATGAGTTAGGAATGCAAGTTCAATTATGTAAAATCAGGATAGAAGAGTAATATGATAATAAGAATGTAAAAAAGTAGGTGATAGCTATGGCAGGATTTTTTGCATTTGATGGACCTAATGGAGTGGGGAAATCAACACTTATAAATGAAGTTAGTAATATGTTGCAAGAGAGGGGAATAGAGGTACTCAATACATCGGAACCTAGTACATTAGAGATTGGTAAGTTTACAAGGAGGATAAGTGAGTATGTAAGAAAAGAAACATTAGCATGTCTAGTAGCAGCGGATCGATATGAACATATAAATAAAGTTATTCAACCTGCGTTAGATGAAAAAAGGATTGTTTTATGTGATAGATATATAGCATCTTCTTTGGTATTACAAGGTATAGATGGAGTAGATGAACAATTTATTCTAAATTTGTGCAACAATATGATCTTGCCAGACATTTATTTTATTTTGATAGCTAGTCCATATACAATTAGAAAAAGGTTAAAAGAAAGAGAAAATCTTACTCGATTTGAGCGCGAGAGTAAGATTGAGTATTTAGAAGTAGAATATTTCAAAAATGCTGTTACGATACTTGAAAATATGGGAATAGAAGTTTATGAAATAAATACAGACAACTCACCAGAGAATTGTATACAGCAAGTCTTAGAAGCTATTTTAGTAAAAATTAAGCAAGTGGAGATGTCATAAGATGTTAGATGTATTATTATTGAATTCTCCATTAGAATTTCAAAAAAGCAAAAATAAGGAGCAGTATTTACCTCCTATAGGATTAGGATATATAATGACATATTTATTGAAAGATAATATTAATGCGAAATTAAACGACTGTATATATCTTAATCAAAACTTTGATGAGATTTGTCACCTTATAAGGAGTAAGAAACCAAGATATCTTGGAATTAATGTGTTTTCAACAAATATACATATTGTCAAAGAAATAGTTAAAAAGATACCTAAAGATATTAAAGTCATTATTGGTGGACAATTAGTAAAATGTATTTATAAAGAAATAGCTTCATGGAATGTAGAGCATAAGATAATTGCAGTATGTGGAGAAGGAGAATTGATTATACCAGATATTATAAAAGAAAGTGTTAAAGAAAAACCTATTATGATTAATGATAATTGTACAGTATATAGGGTAGACAATACATCAATCTATTTTCCAGAAGATATATCTCAAATCGTGCTGGATAGAAATCTCTTTAAAAATAGAATACTTAAGAATAGATTTAACTTACAAGAAGCATGTATGGTATCTTCTAGAGGTTGCATATATAATTGTGCTTTCTGTGGAGGAGCAAAAAGTTTAAATGAAGATATTTGCACTAGAATTAGAAGTAAGGACAGTATAATAGATGAGATTAATGAAATAAAGAAGGTTAATCCAGAGGTACAAAGTATTAGGATGTTGGATGATTTATTTTTAAGAAGTAGAAGGAGTATAAAAGAAGCAATTGAAATATTTCAAATAGTACAATTAAAGTGGCGAGCAATGGCGCATATTTATTCATTTAGAAACAATCAAGATTTATTACAGGAACTATCTAGATGTGGATGTTTAGAGGTGTTTGTAGGGATAGAAACAGGCTCGAATAGAATGAGAAAAAAAATTAACAAATTGGGAACTGCTGAAGAAGTTTATGAGTGTATTAAAGCTATATTAAATGCTAATATTAATGTTAAAGGTTATTTTATGTATGGATTACCTGAAGAAAATCTAGAGGATATGCAAGAAACCTATAGGTTAGCTAGAGAATTAAAGGAAGCTTCAGAAAATACAAAAGCAATGTTTAGAAATAGTACATTCCAATTTAGACCTTATCATGGTACATTATTATATGAACAACTTAAAGAGAAAAACATTAAGTTAGAAGGAATTCAGTCTAATAATAGTTTAAATAGTATTAAGGGAAGAACACAATTTAATTATAGCGCGGGTAATTTTAGTGAATGCCCAGATAATGTACTAAATGACTTTATAATTAATACATTAAAAATGAATGAGGATTGAGAATGTTAAAGCAAATAAAACAATGTCAGAAGTGTAATTTATATCAGAATCAACCACCTTTAATTGAAGAATGTGAAGCATGTGATGTAATGTGGGTAGGCTTATCAGCTAAGAAGATAACAGATAACAAAGGTATGCCTCTTGCACCTAGTACTAATACAGGAAAAATAATAGCAGAAATTGAAGAGACTATTGGTTTAGATAAATCATATAAGACAAATTTAGTGAAGTGTGCACCTTTAGATGACAATAGTAAGCTTCGATATCCTAAAAAAGAAGAAGTTGGTGTATGTATAGAAAACTTAATTGTTGAAATAAAGTATCTCCAACCTAAGGTAATTTTTTTATTAGGTACTCAAGTTAAAGAAGCTATTGAACAGTACTATGAGATTAACTTTCCTAAGAGTGTAGAATATGATTTTATTTCTCTGAGTATTGATAATATAAAGTTTGTACCAATTCAGCATCCATCATATATTCATATATATAAGCAAAAAGAAAAGTATAAATATATTCAGAATATAAAGCGTATTATTGTACAGAATACTTTAATACAAGATGTAAAAAAGGCTGTTGATGAATAAATATAGTTTAAATTGATTATTATATGTTAATTAGTTTTTAGAAGGTGACTGTTTTTAAAGTATATTTATAATAAAAGAGTTAAAATGTTATAGTATAATTAAGGATTTATATTTAAAATACAATTTATTCCCTATAAATCAATATGTTATGTGGTATATTGATTCATACGTATAGCTCTCGGGCTTGAGTAATGTATTCACAATAAGTGTAACTGCAAATTTTACTGCAGATAAATTTAAATAAGCACACATGATTCAAAGCAAAAAATGAAAAAGAAGAAAATAAATAAAAGGCTATTTAACACTTGAAAATACTATCTGCACATTGAGTATCAAGCACTTTACCAAAAGTTATTTTTCACCCTCTCACAGCGCAATCACAATAGTCTATGCTACATTTTATTGGAGGAAACTGATGTTCCAAATTAATTATAGAATTGTTGAAAACGAAGATGAACTTAAAAAGATGACTAAAGAAGCCTATGATGAGGAGTGGGGAAACATTGAAGGTTTACTAGAACTTTGTTTTTATGAAAGTTCTTATGGCTATATGTATGACGGTGAAATCAGTCCTGAGATGTTAGCAGTAGGTTGTTTTCAAGATGAGTTATTAGTATCATGGTTTCATAATTTATTAGATGCTGTAGTGGCACTTCGTGAGGTGGAGCATATAACAGTTTGTGAGATGGAGTGCCCTAAGATGCTTGAATTTCAAAAGAGGGATGAATTTCTTGAAGTACGGGAAATTGATGAGATGGATGATAAGAAATCGAAGGTGCACTTTTATAAAAAGTTCAAAGTTCAATCTATGGGAAGGCTATTGTTCAGAGGGGGATACCAAGACGTTTAGTAGAATTAAAATCAGGGGAAACTTTTACAAAAGAAATAGCAGTTTGTGAAACAGATTTTATTAAAACAACTATCTTACATCATGAATTTGAGCAGGAAGTTATTAAGAAAGCTCAGCAGTTTATAGCTGATGTTGAGGAGTAGTTTCCGCATTTAGTGATGAGTAGGACGTTGATTAGACTTAGGGAGAGTATTTATAAGACAGAACAATGTATAAAAGATACATAGTTTATGAGTCAAACAGATGAATGTTTAGGAGATAAAGAAGGCAAAAAAGATAACCAAGTATATGGACACATGGTTATCTTTTTTGTTGTCACGTCTCTACCTCATTTAATCAGGTGGAGGATTTTTTAATAAAAAGTGAAGCATTTTAGTCTTAGGGAAATTGCTGAGACTTTTACTAGCCAAGAAAGTAATCAAGTGCAAAAACTTCTGGATCAGTGATAATCATTTTTTCAATATAAGACCTTACAATTTTAGATTTGGCAAAATAAATATCGCCAGTAAAGGCATCTAATAGAATAGGATATGGACCGGTAAATACCCAATAACGAGAGATTTTACCTGTACATTGAATGCTGTCAATATCGGTTTTTAGTCTATCCAAAATTGAATTGGAGTACTCAGTGTTTTGATTATATGTTTGATTAGTTAAGAAGTTATTATATGCCTCAAGGAGTTGAGCGTGTAGGAATTGAAAGGCTTCTTCTTTAGTGAATTGTTTTTGCGTAGAATTTTCATCAATAGTAATAAGCGGATTTCCTAATAGATAAAAGGGTGAAGACTCCTTATAGGGAATATAGTTTAAAGTAATAGGAAAAGCTTTTTCAAGAAAACGCAAAGGCACATAAAGGCTTCCGTTAATTGTACATACTTTATCTTCAGATAGCGCTTCAACTCCATTGATAAGAAACTTTTCTTGATTAGGCTTAACGGTAATCTGTAAAGCATTTTTTTGAATAATGGCAGTTTGAGAAGAAGCATCCCAGCGTACATTCATTCCAAGTTCTTCGCTTACAATTCTAAGAGGAATAAAGGAACGGTTATTAATGATTTGAATATTAGCAGTAGGCACAAATGTTCCATTAACCATTAAGAAAGGATGAGTTTCTTTAAATTTTAAGGATATGGTTTCTTGATTAGGGAAGGTGAAAATATAAAGCCATTTTGAAGTAAGATCTGGACGCCCTTGATAATTTAAAAGACAATAAGCTTCTGGAGTAGCAGCTTCAGTTGACAGGGGAAGAGCGATGGTTAAAAATGATAGCATTAACATTAATAGTGATTTGATTTTTCTATGCATGACACACCTCATTAGAATAAGATAAATGTATTATAGCATAATTTTCCAACAATTTAATCAAGTTTAAAATGAAGCTTATGGTGTAATGAACGCAAAAAAAGTAACCATGTATCGTGACACCAATGTCATTAAGTTAACATTGTGATAGAAACGCATCCCTAGGAAAAGAAGTTGAAGATTTATTTCTTCAGCTTCTTTTTCTATTTCCAGGTACCACAAATAGACAGATTTGCATCTGCCTCAAAATTTATATTCTTTTACAAAGATTTATGCTACTCTATAAAGGAAGCCATGAAAAAGCTTGATAGTTAAGTTTCGTTCCCTATGCCTATTAGGCCGTACAGGAATGAGATTTCTTGCGATTATGACTTCTAAATCAGGTGATGTTGCTTTTCCATGATAGAATAACCTACACATATGCACTGCAACTGAGAAATTTGCTTTATATGTATGCTTTCTTTGCTTTTTTTCAATGACTACGTGCCATGTAATCATTTCTGCAAAGTTATACATTATCATATGTGCATAGATTTCTTGTTGGATACACATCACCTTTTTTGAATGAAAATCTAACATTCCAATCGTATATTTCAAATCTCGAAAAGATGTTTCAATCCCCCAACGAGAAGCATACAGTTTTTTTACCTCATCAGGAGGATACTTTTCACTGTTTAGATTTGTAACTATTGTTTCATAGGAAGTTTCTGAAATAGGAAATCTCACTATTCGGAAGTGTAATTCATAGAATTTAGCAGGTTCAGATTTCTTGTTTTTAAGTGGTAAATAATCAAACGGTTGGGCTGAAGAAACACTTCGATAATGATTTTTGTCTTTGAAAAGTTCTTTGACTGCATTCGTTTTCTTTCTTGTAAGTTTTAAAGAAATATCAATATCAAAACAGTCTGTTTTGGGTAAATCCAATCCATTCTTTATACCATTAATTCCATCTTTGACACGAATAAGAAAGAACCATCCTTTTTCTTGAATGTGAGCCATGCTGTTGAAAGATTCATAACCTCTATCAGCTATCACGAGTGCTTTAGGAATTTCAGAACGATCAACCATTTCTTGTAGAGCGTTATGTTCATTCTTTTCTTTAGATTTTTGTATTATCACATCATGATAAATAGAATAATTTATATTATACAACGCATTTATATGCAGAAGATTATATGATTTTCTTCCATCTTTTCCAGAATGAAATGAATTTAAATCATCAGGATTGGTAGGAATCTGTACATCAGACCCATCAACAGCAAGTATGGGCATATCTTCATTAAAGTTATCTATAAGTTTACTTGAAAAGCCGTCAAATATCTTCTTAAACGCTTCAGGCTTTATCTTTTTTCTCTGCTGAACAAACGCAGAAGAAGTTGGTGTATCTGCAGATGCACCAAATAGATCTAATAATTCGTTTGTAAGGCTCCCACTTCCCATTCCAATAATTCCAGCTAAAATTTTATTCATGGGCAATTTCCTTTTGCGTAAAAAATCACTACCTGGATTGGTACAATAATCTTGCGGATTGTCAGCTATCTTTTGGATTTCATCTACTAAAAGCTTTTTAATTTGTTTGGGTTTCATATGTGTCCTCCTTGTAACTAAGTTTCCTTTAATTACAAGGGCCGCTCTCACTACCTCTTTATTCAATCAGTAGTGAGAGCGGCCGCACATTTTCTTTGTCTTGTCAACTACTTTTTCAAAAAAAGATCCCTATACCATTTGATTGGTATAGAGATCTTTTTTCGTCATCTTAACTTAATGACATTGGTATCGTGACACATGGTTACTTTTTTTGCTTGGCTCCAGACTCTAGTGAAACCTTCATAGCTGCCTTAGTAAGCCTGATTCAAGGCATAGAATGGCTCCTCAGCACTCTTCTGGCAATAGAAAGAGGCCTACTAAGGGGAAGTATGAAAGTTCAACCAATGAGTGAGGAGCTCTTAAAGTCTTAGCCGGTGCACCCTTGTGATAGGAAACTAAGGCCTTAAGACTCTGGTTAAAAAACTTTATTTGGTAGTGCAAGGTGTAAAAACGTTTTTGGCAACTTATAGATGGCGCCTCCCTGCCAGCGCACTAGTGAACATTTTCCTTAGAGCCAGAGGTACCTGTAACGACAGATTGAGACTTGGTCGACCCGGTCAGTTCCTCAAGTTGAAGCTGCGGTGATTATGCCGTGGGAAGTTGTTTGATTTGTTTTTACACTTATATATATGTGGGCTACCAGTGGACTCCCTAATAAAAATTTAATAAATTTTATGAGCAGTTGGTTTGGCATTTAACGTATTTTTTTATTTGTCGTCATATGTGATATACTAGACCTATATTAGACGTAAAAGGACGGAGTGAAATGGAAAATTTACGTGGTGTAGTAGAGCGCATTACTTATGCTAATGAGGATACTGGTTATAGTGTGATTAAGATTAGGTGTAAAGGCTATCATGAGCTTGTAACGGTAGTGGGGAGTATGGCTACTGTTAATGTAGGTGCGGTTATTACTATGAAAGGGTTTTGGTCGAGCAATCCTAAATATGGTAGGCAGTTTGAGGCTAAGGAATGGGAGGAGACTTTGCCTGCTAGTATTTATGGTATAGAGAAGTATTTAGGCAGTGGGCTTATTAAGGGAATTGGGCCTGTGTATGCTAAGAAGATTGTTAATTTATTTAAGGAGCAGACACTAGATATTATCGAAGAAGAACCTGATCGGATTATAGAGGTTCCTGGGATAGGTAAAAAACGTGTAGAGATGATTAAGAAAGCTTGGCAGGATCAAAAGGAGATTAAGAACATTATGATTTTCTTACAATCCTATGGTGTATCCACTTCTTTTGGAAGTCGTATTTATAAATACTATGGCAATGAGAGTATTGAGGTGGTTAAAGAAAATCCTTATCAGCTAGCAGATGATATTTATGGGATTGGTTTTAAAACAGCTGATGGGGTAGCAGCTAAGCTAGGGATAGAGAAGGATTCTTTTAAAAGATGCCGTGCAGGGCTTTTTTACACTCTGAGTCAACTCTCAGAGGAAGGACACTGTTTTGCTAGAACAGAGCAATTAGTGGCTAAATGTGTAGAGATATTAGAGGTAGAAGAAACAAAGGTGATAATGACTATCGACCATTTGATTAAAGAAAAGGAACTGATTAAAGAAGAACCAGATGCCATTTACTTACCACCTTTTTATTTTAGTGAAAGAGGGGTAGCGAAACGTTTAAAGGAGATTATGGCAGGTCATACGCTAAGGCAAGTGAAAAAGAGTGATGAGGTTATTGCTTTCTTAGAAAGAACGGAGCAGATGACTTATGATGATATTCAAAGAGAAGCCATTCATCTTGCAAGTAGGTCTAAGGTGATGCTATTGACAGGTGGTCCGGGAACAGGAAAGACAACCACTACTCACGGGATTATTAGTTTGTTTAAAGAGTCAGGGATGGAAGTGCTGTTGACTGCACCAACAGGAAGAGCGGCTAAAAGGATGAGTGAAGCCACTGGTATGGAAGCTAAGACCATTCACAGGCTATTAGAGTGTAAGCCACCTGAGGGGTATAAGAAAAATGAGGATCATCCATTAGTAGGTGATGTCCTTATAATAGATGAAGCTTCAATGATAGATATTATACTGATGTATAATTTATTAAAAGCCATTCCAGATCATATGATTCTTGTTATTGTTGGAGACATTGATCAGCTTCCTTCTGTAGGTGCAGGCAATGTGCTTCAAGATATGATAGCTTCTGGCGTTATCCCTACTATTAAGCTAGAACGTATTTTTAGACAAGCTATGGGAAGTAAAATTATTACCAATGCCCACAAGATTAATAAAGGAGAAAATCCGGATTTAAGAGGTGGAAAGGATAGTAATTTCTTCTTCATAGAGCAAGAAGAGAGTCAGGGGGTTATTGATACGATTGTCAAACTATGTACCAAAAGGCTGCCTCAGTATTATAAAGTGAATCCAATCAAAGACATTCAGATACTAACACCTATGCAGCGTTCTGAAACAGGTGCTGCTAACCTCAATACAGTACTGCAATCAGCACTTAATAAAAATACGCTTCATTTAAAACGAGGGGCTACTGAATATAGGCTCAATGACAAAGTGATGCAGATACGAAATAACTATGATAAGGAAGTCTTTAACGGAGATGTAGGCTTTATTTCAGACATTGATTTAGAGGAGCGTACGCTTAAAGTGACCTTTGATGAGCGGGAAATAGAGTATGAAGCATTAGAATTAGATGAACTTGTACTGGCTTATGCCACCACGATTCATAAGGCCCAGGGAAGTGAATATCCTATTGTAGTCATGCCTCTTACTTTTAGTCATTATGTGATGCTCCAGCGTAATTTAATTTATACAGGTATAACGAGAGCTAAAAAGGTAGTGGTGTTGGTAGGTAATCGTCAAGCGATTTATGTAGCAGTGAAGAACAATGAAGTAAAAAATAGAAATACCAAATTAGCTGAGAGACTACAAAGTGAATCCGTGATTTAGGAGCTTACTCATGTATAATGAACGATACATCAGGATATTCTCGTTCTAGGAGATGTCATTATTGATAAATTCCTAATAAAAAGCCAAATAATTGTATAAGAAAATAAATGGTTTCTTGAAAAAAATATAGCTATGATAAGGGTATGAATCCATTAAGGGAGGAATCTGATGAATACATACGATGTTTATTTACATGGGATGATTTTAAAGACCAATAGTTTTTTACTTAAGGATAAGTATCCTATAGCAGATACTTATGGTGAGATTAGAGAAAAGTATGAGCTGCCTGGAGGAGAAACAGGGACTTGTGCTACTGTACTTAGTAGCTTAGGGTGCACGGTAAAAATGGATGGTAATTATATGGGAGCTAAGACCTATCCTTTGATTAAGTCATTTTATCAGGATAAAAAGGTGGATATAAGTGCTTTGACAGTAGAAGAGGGCTATGATGGACTTGAGGATTATGTCATTATTGACCAAGCGACAAGGACACCTTTTGGGATGTTTCAGGGATTTTATGGTGATACGATAGAGAGGTGGAATCAGCCTAATAGGGAGGATATTAAAGCAGCTGCAGTTGTGGGACTTGATCCTTTCTTTAGAATAGCCTCAGAGGAAGTGGCAGCTTATTGCATAGAAGAGGGGAAAAAGTATGTGACGATCGATTGTCCTTATGATAGTTTTTTACATCAGAATGCTAGTATTACTATTTTATCAGGGGAGTTCTTTGGCTATACTTATCTAGATGAGGATAAAGAAGAGCTATTTGAACGTTATGTGGAAAATAGTGAGGGCTTAGTGATTTTCACAAGAGGTTCAAAGCCACTATGGTATGGTAGAAAGGCAACAGGAAGATTGAGTCTTGAGCCTTATCAAGTAGAAGTTAAAAGTACTTTAGGCGCAGGAGATACCTTTAAAGCTGCTTGTATTTATGCCTTATTAAAGGGCATGTCAGATTTAGAAACGGTCAAATTTGCTAGTGCTACAGCAGCAGTAGCTTGCACTAGATTTCCACTACCTCTTAATCCACCGCAGTTAGAGGAAGTTATAGCGTTAATGAATAGCTAAAATAAAGTAGAAAATCATTCTTTACATTAGGTTAAGGATGGTTTTCTTTTTTTGTTTGATAACAGTAAATAATGGAGCAAATTGATACAAACAACATACTCATTATGATGAAGATTGATTATTTATAAAAAACATACTAATAAGTATTTTGGGGCTTATTCAGTGAGTCTACACTATACATTCTGAATAAGCTTTTGTTATTGAGGCTTAAATTGTAAATTGTCTGCATGATTAACCGTTTTATTTACCGATATATATTTATATCTAGTGACTTAACAACGCAATCATCTAAAGTAGTCCTATATCGTACTAAGCAGTTGTCATTATAGAATAAATATAAGCTAACCATAGGATTTTATTCATTTTAGGTTTATAATAAAAGTAATAAAAATAGTTTAAACCCTAAGGTTAAAGGAAGGAGGAGAGATGCCAGTATGTTTGATTTTATGAAGAAAAAACGCCGCATTGTACTAAATGAGCAGCCTGAAGAAGAAGTGAAAGTTACCAATAGCAATGTTAATCTAAAGAAAGAGTACGTAAGTGATATTTTAAAAAGTAGGAAACTACCTATCGTACTTTTAGACCCTCTATGGCACACCATGAGAGATAGTATTCAAAGTGATATTATTAAGGCCCAGGAAAAAAACTTAAAGGAGCTTTTAAAGGAACAAGGACGTTTAAACAATGACTATAAGGAATACAGCACTGTGAAACAAAATTTTTTAAAGGAAATTTTAAATTTAAGTGGCGAAGTACAAGTTGATGGGAATAGTGAATCTATTGAAGCACTTAATAAGCTCCATCAAAGTACGGTAGGTGTCAATCAAAAACTAGAAGATATTGAAAAGCGTATAAGCGAAGTGGAAGTGGAGATTGAAAGTGCTAACCGTGAGATTATAGAAGAAATGATTGCGGTAGGGTACGAGTATATTGATGTTTGCAAGGAAAAGGAAATACGCTTAGAAAGAGAGATTACACAGCTCAGAGAGCAAATGCTTTTGAAAACAGCAGAAAAGAAAAAGTGTGAAAAGCTCTTAAAAGATGTGTATAACTACCTTCATAGCATTGTAGGAAGAGAACAAATAGAAGTCATTGACAGAGGCTTAGGAGATAAAAAATAAGATGATTATAGGTATTGGAACGGATATCATAGAGATTCAAAGAATTGAAAAAGTCATTAGTAAGACACCACGTTTTTATAAAACAGTTTATACAGAAGAGGAACGTGCATACTATGAAGCAGGACATAAAAAAGTAGAGAGCCTAGCAGGGGCTTTTGCAGCCAAAGAAGCGGTTAGTAAAGCTTTAGGGACAGGTTTTAGAGATTTCTCACCTTGTGACATAGAGGTGAGGAGAAATGCCCTTGGTAAACCAGAAGTTCATTTACTCGGCGGGGCCAAACAAGTAGCAGATGAACTAGGGGTAGGGCGAATTCATTTAACGATTTCTCACTGTCAGAGCTATTCAGTAGCTTACGTGGTGATAGAGGGAGTGGAGGAAAAATGAAGTTAATGACACCTTCAGCCATGCATGCTTTAGATGAAGCAGCGATTAAAGAATATGGCATTCCAGGCATTTTATTAATGGAGCATGCGGCTTATCATTTGTTTAAGCATTTGCAAGGTAGAGATAAGGCAGAATCTGTTGTTATCGTATGTGGACCTGGTAATAATGGAGGGGATGGTTTAGCTTTAGCAAGACAATTATTCAGCTGGGGGCAGAGCAAGGTGAAAGTGTTACTTTTAGCCCCTAGAGAGAAGCTAAGTGAAGATGGAAGAACCTATTTTGATGTTTGCCAAAAATTACAGGTGGACATGATGGAGGTAGATAAGCAAAATAGAGATACGGCTTTTAAAAGTTTAGAAGCCGCCAAGGTGATTGTAGATGCTTTATTTGGAACGGGTTTAACAAGACCTGTAGAAGGTTTATATGCTGAAATGATTGACCATATGAATCAAAGTACAGCTTATAAATTAAGTGTAGATATACCATCAGGTCTAGATGGCAATACCGGGAAAGTACAAGGCATAGGTGTGATGGCAGATTATACTATTACCTTTGTACTGCCTAAAAAGGGACTGTATCAGTATCCAGCACCGCTATATACAGGAGTGGTAGAGGTAGTGGATATTGGTATGCCCAAAGCGTTGGTAGAAGCAGCTCAAGCAGATACCTTTTCTATAGAAGAAGAGGAGATGAAGGTGCTTTTACCAAGAAGAGCTATGCGTAGCAATAAAGGAAGCTTTGGAAAGGTATTAGTCATCGGTGGGAGTCAGGGGATGTCAGGAGCCCCCGCTCTAACCAGTATGGCCGCCTATAAGGTGGGTAGTGGTACTGTTACTGCTGCCGTACCTTATGCTATATTAGAAATAATGGAACAGAAGTTAACAGAGGTAATTCATTGTGGTTTACCAGATGAAGATGGTTTTTTCAGTAAAGAAGCTGAAAAAATAATAGGAGCCATGCTAGATCGCTATGATGTGATTGCTATAGGTCCTGGTCTTGGTAGAAACAGAAGTGTATTGCCAGTGCTCATAGATGTTCTTATAAGTGATAAGCCCTGCGTCATAGATGCAGATGCACTTTATTTCATTCCGGAACTTACAGATCTGCTCCGTATTCGAAAAGCACCAACAATAATAACCCCTCATCCTGGTGAAATGGCAAGACTCACAGGACTTACGATAGCAGAAATACTAGAACAACCTTTAGAGATTGCCAAAAAAGTGGCACAGGATTTACAGGTGATAACAGTATTAAAGCTAGAAAGAACAGTGATAGCAGACCCTAATGGTGACACATATATAAACAGATATGGTAATTCAGGCTTAGCTAAAGGTGGAAGTGGTGATGTTTTAACGGGCATCATTACGGGGCTATTAGCTCAAAGTTTAAAGGCAGGTTTGCCTGCAATGGCTGCAGCCAAGTTAGGTTGTTTCTTACATGCTAAGGCAGGTGATGAAGCAGCTAAAGATTTGACTGAATATAGCTTCTTGCCAAGCGACACCATTCATTATTTAAGTCAATTATTAAAGGCGCTTATTTAAGTATTAGGGTAAAGCATATAGGGGGGAATTGTATGCGTGCAAAAGATATTATGAATAGACCGGTTGTTTTTGTAAGAAATGAAGAATTGTTAGAAGATATTATTAACATTTTAATGAAACATCAAATTAGTGGCGTACCTGTTGTTGATGAGAACAACCAATTAGTAGGGGTTGTGAGTGAAAAAGATTTAATGACAAAGGAAAAAGGTTTAAATATTTCATCATATATAGCGTTTATGACGAGTATATTAGGTATAGATGGGAAAAAGCAGTTAGGAGAAAGTAGAGCAATACTACAAACCACAACTGCCAAAGAAGTGATGTCCACTCCTGCCTTTGCCGTACATGAGGAAGCTACTATTGAAGAGGTTGTATCACTTATGATGAACAGACATATTAATCGCATACCTGTTATTAATGAAGATAACAAGCTTGTAGGTATTATAGGTAGAACAGACTTACTTCCCTTATTGTTAAACCGTTAGGGGGATAGTATGAATAAAGTACAAAGGTTTGCTGTATTAAGCTTTTTACTTATGATGACATTAGCTTTATCAGGTTGTTTAAACAACCAAGGTGCTTCTAGTGTTAAAGATTTCTTTGATGATTTCAAGGGTTATGAAGCACAGGTAAAGGTAAGTTTATTGAAGGATTCAAAACCTAATGTACTAAGGATGAAACAAAAAGCCGATTTAAAAGGCAATTATGAATATATCTTAGAAGAACCAACTCATTTAAAGGGCTTATGTGTCACCTATGATGGAAGGCGCATTACCCAGTACCACCCAGCTACAGGTCAAACAGTTGAGTGTGAACCTAGTCAGGCTCGCCAAGAAATGCTTTTAACCAGTTTTGTAGAACGCTATCAATCCTCTAAAGAGGTGAAGAAAGATGTGGTTAAGCAAGATGGTAAAACTTTAGTGACAATTGAAATGCCTATAGAAGGTGGGTTCAAGTATATGGCTAAAGAAAAGCTTTATTTAGATGAGGAGAAACTGTTACCTATTCAAATGATTATATATGATGAAACAGGCAATATTACCTTACAGGTTGACTACGAAAGTTTCAAATACAATGATTAGATAAGAATGAGAACGTTAAGTTTCTCAGGGAGGTAAATATGGAATCTCATAGACCACGTGTTGTTGCAGAAGTTAATTTAGGTGCAATAGAACATAATTATAAACAAATTCGTCAGCATATACCGAATCATACAGAAATAATGGCTATTGTCAAAGCAGATGGTTATGGTCATGGTGCCAAGGAAGTAGCGAACTTTTTACAAGAGCAAGGTGTCAATCGTTTTGCAGTTGCTATTGTAGCAGAAGGTGAAGAACTAAGAAGTAGTGGTATCACATCACCTATTTTAGTTTTAGGCTATACACCACGAGCAGATATTAAAACACTTATAGAAAATGATTTAACTCAAACTGTTTTTTCTTATGAAATGGCAAAAACCATATCTGATGAAGCAGGCCGCCTTGGTAAGACCGTCAATATTCATTTAAAGGTAGATACAGGGATGGGGCGCATTGGTTTTTTATCGTCACCTAAAAGTATAGAAGAGATTTTAATGATTACAAAGCTTCCTCATATTAATTTAGAAGGTATTTTTACACACTTTTCTACAGCGGATGAAGAAGATACAAGTTATACAAAAGAACAATGGAGTATATTTGAAGGCTTTTTAAAAGAATTAAGTGAAGTAGGGCTTGAACTTCCTATTATTCATGCAGCTAATAGCGCAGCCATTATGTGTCATGAGTATACGCATTTAAACTTAGTAAGACCTGGTATTATTCTTTATGGATACTATCCTTCACCTTATTTAGGAGGGAAAGTACTAGACCTTGAGCCAGCCATGACACTTAAAACGCAAGTTGTTCATGTGAAAGAACTGCCAGAAGGTCAGTACGTCGGCTATGGTAGAAAATTTTACACCCATCAGAAAACTAAAATTGCTACGATTCCAGTCGGTTATGCAGATGGTTATTCAAGAAATTTAGGTAATAAGGGCAGAGTTCTCATAAGAGGACAGTATGCACCTATAATAGGAAATATTTGTATGGACCAATTTATGGTTGATGTCACTCATATCAAAGGTGTATCCGTAGAAGATGAGGTTGTACTCTTTGGTAAACAACAAGATGCAGTCATTCCAGTTGAAGAAATTGCTCAAAGCTTAGGCACCATTAATTACGAGATTGTATGTATGATTGGTAAAAGAGTTCCACGTATTTATATAAAACCTTAAAAAATTGAATAACATCGTATAAATTTATGAAAAATCGGCAACAATGAAAATAGCTAGTTAGGAGTAAATCACGATGTTAGTAGGGAGTGATTTGCGAATGGCGAAATCTAGAAGTGATTTTCAGTTGACCAAAGAAGAGAGAGAAACAATCCCTAAAATCAAAAAAGAAATAAATACGATGAAAAAAGGCTATAAGGAGATGGCAGCGATTAATCTAGCGCTCTCAAACCTCTATTTTGAAATAGAAAGTGAGGCAGAGTCTTATTACGATCGCGTAGCGGAGTGTGAGTAAAGTGCAAGTAAAACGTGGAGATATTTTTTATGCGGACTTAAGTCCAGTTATTGGTTCAGAACAAGGGGGCATTCGCCCTGTATTAGTAGTACAAAATGATGTTGGTAACAAATTTAGCCCTACAGTGATCTGTGCGGCAATCACTTCAAAGATTAACAAAGCAAAGCTACCTACACATGTAGAGATTGATGCAGCAGAATATGAGCTTGTTAAAAATTCTGTTATACTCCTCGAGCAAATCAGAACGATTGATAAGAGACGACTAAAGGAAAAAATCTGTCATTTAGACGATAGGCTTATGGCACAAGTAGACAAAGGGATTATGATTAGTTTCGCATTACAATAAAATACATAAAAAATGTATCTGGAGACTTTAATCAAGTCTCCTTTTTGTTGCTTTTTTGTATAAAAGGATAGAGGAATAGCTAAAAGATAGGATTATACGTCAATCGTTGAGCTATTCGAGGGGGGGTGTTTTTTAAGTAGCTAAGAAGTTTTAGTAGGGAGTGAGCTTTCTATGTTATTAATTGCCTACTAATGAGGTGCATAAGTATTGTAAAGATGTAATTCAGGAAATTGACTTTGACACTTGAATAAGATATGGTAGAATAAAGGTTAACATTAAGGGGAAACTAGAATTTGCATAGGACGACTTAAAGGAGATTTACATGGAATTAACAAAGGTTTACATACAGCTTGGCATTTTATTTATACTCATGTTAACGGGCTATCTATTGGGTAAACTTAAATTTTTTACAGCAGAAAATAATGCAACCTTTTCAAAATTTATTGTTAATGTTGCATTACCAGCAGTTATTATTTCTGGAATGAATATGCCGCTGACAAAAGAAAATATGAATAGAGCACTCACAATATTTGGATTATCATTTATTGTCTATGCGCTGACCTTTATAATCGCTTGGTTCATACCTAAAGGGCTTACAAAGAACAATCAGCAAAGAGGTGTTTTAAGCTTTATGCTCATGTTTTCTAACTGCGCTTTTATGGGATATCCAGTACTTGGGGCCTTACTTGGGCAAGAAGCCATTTTTTATGTAGCTATTTACAATATTTGTTTTAATATTTTAGTTTATACTTTAGGTATTAAATTACTTGAAACAGGCAACAATCAAAGCAAAAGTTTTGATTATAAGCTTCTCATTAATCCAGGGATTATAGCAAGTTTAATAGGCCTTGTATTATTTGTGTCAGGTATAGAGCTACCAGCATTTATAAGTGGAAGTATTGATGCTATAGGCAGTATTTGCACACCCCTTTCTATGATTGTTATAGGAAGCATGTTAAGCCTTTTATCACTGAAGAAAATGTTTGGGGAAACAAAGATATATATTTTGGCAATTGTGAGACTTTTTTTACTTCCTTTCATTATTTTTACATTATTAAAGTATATACTAAGGATAGAGGATTCATGGCTTATTATGATTCCTGTTATAGTAGCAGGTATGCCTGTGGCTAGTAACGCAGCAATGATGGCAGAAGCTTATGAAAGTGATGCGGAGCTAGCTTCTCAGGGGGTTTTAATTACGACCTTGCTTAGTTGCATTTCTATACCGCTACTTATATACTTTATTTAGCTATTATGAAGAGATAAACATGCATATACTAGAATGAGGACATTCAGCCGAAATAAAAAATAAAATAAAAATGGGAGGGCTTTAAAATGTCAGATGTATTCAGTAAATTAGGGGATAGTTTAAAATCAACACTTAAGGTAGCCACAGAACAAACACAAAAATCAGTAGATCAAGTAGCTTGCAGAACTGACTTAATGAATAAAAGAAATGAATTAAAAAGATTATTTACATCACTAGGTGAAGCACAATACAAATGCTATGTGGAACAAGTTGAATGTGAAGAAAGAGATGCACTTTATGCTAAAATTGATGCACTTAAACTACAAATCACAGAAATTGAACAGCGTTTAGGTGAAATTGTAACAACACAAAAGAGCAGCCTAGACTCTTATAAGAGAGAAGTTAAGTCAACTTGGAATGAACCAGAAACACAAGAGAAAAAAGCAGATCTTGAAGAAGATGGTATTGAGATTTTAAAGGTTTGCCCAGTATGTAATACAGGCAATCATGAATATGCAGCTTATTGTATTAAATGCGGTAACAAATTTGAATAAGCAAATAAAATGCAGCATGAGTACCTGAGACAAAGGAGATGAACAACATGGAAATTAAGTTTACACCACAGGCCCAAATGGCCATTGAATATGCTGAACAAGTTATGACAGATTTTAGACACGGTTATTTAGGAACTGAACATCTGCTTGTGGGGCTTATTCATGCCAAAAACTCTGTTGCCCAAAAGGCTCTTGAAGCATGTGGAATTACAGAAGAAGACATTTTAGATAAAATTAAAGATATTATTGGTATGGGAGGAAGTCCACTGGTAGCAACCAGGGACTTCACCCCACGTGTTAAACGTATATTTGAAATGAGTACCCAACTTGCAAAACAACTAGGCAGTGAGAGTATTGGAACAGAGTATCTTTTAATTTCAGTATTAAAGGAAAAGAATTGTATAGCAGTTAAATTATTAGAAACATTAGGCATTAATATAAGCAAACTTTTATCTGTTTTAATGGAGATGTTAACAGGTAGCACTCAAAAAACAGAAGCTAGCTTTAGTACGACTAAGGCTGGTGAACCAGCAACTAAGTCTACAACACCTACTTTAGATAAATATAGTAGAGATTTAACAACTTTCGCTAGAGAGGGTAAGTTTGACCCTATTGTGGGACGTGAAAAAGAGATTGATCGTGTGATTCAAATTCTTTCTAGAAGAACCAAAAACAATCCTTGCTTAGTAGGTGAGCCAGGAGTAGGTAAAACTGCCGTAGTAGAAGGCTTAGCACAAAAAATAGCATCAGAAGAAATCCCGGATTTATTAAAAGGTAAACGTGTGGTTTCTTTAGATCTTTCTTCTATGATTTCCGGTACTAAATACCGTGGTGAATTTGAAGAGCGTATTAATAAAGTGATTGAAGAAGTAAGGTTAGCAGGAGATGTTATCTTATTTATTGATGAACTTCATACTATTATTGGAGCGGGTGCAGCAGAAGGTGCCATGGATGCCTCTAATATTTTGAAACCTTCTTTAGCAAGAGGAGAGGTGCAGCTTGTAGGTGCTACGACTTTAGATGAGTACCGCAAACATATTGAAAAAGATGCAGCCCTTGAGAGACGTTTCCAACCTGTACAGGTTGAGGAACCTAGTGAAGAAGAGACCTTAGAAATCTTAAGAGGTATTAAAGATAAATACGAAGTGCATCATCAAGTTCAAATTACAGATGATGCCATTAAAGCAGCTGTTAAGTTGTCTGCTCGCTATATAGCAGACCGCTACTTACCAGATAAAGCCATTGACTTATTAGATGAAGCGGCTTCTAAAGTAAGATTACGAGCTTTTACAGCGCCTACTAATATTAAAGAATTAGAGGAACAGCTGAGTAGTCTAGGTGAACAAAAAGAAATAGCTATTATGAATGAAGAATACGAAAAAGCCAGTGAAATTAAACGTAAGGAAAATGAGATTAAAGAAAAAATCGCTAATGCGAAGGTTGAGTGGGATGCTAAGCATACGAAAAACAACCAAGTGGTTGGCGAAGAAGAAATAGCAGATATCGTAAGTAGCTGGACCAATATTCCAGTTAAACGTTTAGCAGAAGAAGAAACGGAAAGGTTAAAGCAAATGGAGAAAATCCTTCATGAACGCGTAGTTGGTCAAGAGGAAGCCATTGTTGCCGTTTCAAAAGCTGTTAGAAGAGGTCGTGTTGGTTTAAAAGATCCAAACAGACCTATTGGTTCCTTTATGTTCTTAGGACCTACGGGTGTAGGTAAGACAGAGTTAACGAAAGCATTGGCAGAAGCTATGTTTGGAGACGAAAATGCCATGGTACGTGTAGATATGTCTGAGTACATGGAAAAGCATACGGTTTCTAAGATGATTGGTTCACCTCCAGGCTATGTAGGTTACGAAGAAGGTGGCCAATTAACAGAGAAAGTAAGACGTAAACCATACTGCGTTGTTTTATTTGATGAGATTGAAAAGGCCCATGGTGATGTATTTAATATCCTACTTCAGATTTTAGATGATGGCCATATTACCGATTCTAGAGGTAGACGTATTAACTTTAAAAATACGATTATTATCATGACTTCAAATATTGGGGCAAGAAGTATTATTTCACCTAAAAAGGTAGGTTTTATCTCAACTGAGGATGCAGAAAAGTCCTATGAAGATATGAAGAAAAACGTAATGGAAGAAGTGAAGAGAACCTTTAAACCAGAGTTTTTAAATCGTATTGATGAGACACTTGTATTCCATCCATTAAGTACAAAAGAAATTAGAGAGATTGCTGATATTATGATTAAGAGATTAATCACACGTATTAGTAAAAACGTAGGAATAGAAATTCAATTAACCGAAGAAGCCTTAGATTTCTTAGGTAAAAAAGGGTATAATCAAGCCTATGGTGCTAGGCCACTTAGAAGAACGATTCAGACCTATATTGAAGATAAGCTTTCAGATGAAATTTTATCAGGAAACTTCAAAGAGGGAGATGTTGTTTCGGTAACTGTAGATGGTGAAGTATGCGTATTTACTAAACAAGATCAGCTTGCAAAGGTAAAGTAAATAAGTCTTGAAATACTAAAATCAAGTGAATAAATTTAAAGATATTAAAATCAAGTAACTACACTTAAAAATACTAGAATCAAGTGATTAAGCTTAAATACACTAAAAATAGGTAAATAAATTTTAGAAACAATGAAATCAAATAAATAGGTTTTATAAGTGCTAAAATTAAGTGTTTGGGTTGAGTAAATTTGATAACGGTTATTTTTTGAATAAACAGACTAAGTAAATAAGTATATAATGTGAGGATAAAGTAAAATTGAATATAAATATTCATATACTTTTCACCTAGTATCATGTATAATAAAGGCATGAATAAGATTTAAAAATAGAGATAAACAAAGAGATAAAACATTGGAGGATTTAGCAATGGCAGTTGTTAATGAAATTATACGTGTTGAAGAAAACGGGGCACTTAGTTTTGGTAACTACGAACTTCAAGAGAAAACAAAAGTAGTAGACTTCGAAGTAGAAGGTAGATTTTATAAAGCAAAAACTTTTTACGAAGTAACTAAACTTAAAAGAGATGGTGCTTTAGTATATGAGTCATTACCAGGAACAGCAGTGCACCAGTTTAAAGTTACAGATAATGGTGTGAGCTTTGAAGTAGAAGGTAATGGTAGTTCACAAATCACCATGGAATTAGAACCAGCTACGGACTATAAACTTATTATTAGTGATGTAACAGTAGGCAATATTCGTTCAACTGTTTCAGGAAAATTAAGCTTTTCTGTAGACTGTGCAAAAGAAGCACAAACAGTAGAAATTAAAAAAGTAAAATAATAAAGTCTATAAGGTCGCCTAAGGAAGAAAGTTTCCCTAGGCGATTTTTTAGTGTGTTCATCATGATGATACACTGGTCCGAATAACAAAAATCATATGAAAGACGTATGTATGGATGAGCTTGATAAGTAGACCTAAGGTCCATAATACTTGAAAATGAATATTATAAACAGTCAGATAGATAAGAAAATGGCATTTTTATTGAAGACTCAGAGATAAAGAACTAGAGTGAATTCCAAAGTTATATTCTAAGTAGTGATATAAATTGGAATGCCAAGAAGTCAGAAGGAATCATAGAAATTAAACTTCAATAAATGATTTTGTGTTTCTTATTCGATAGGCGAATAAAGGGTACAATTATCATGTGAATGGAAAAATTAATCCTAAATACGGGAATAATAGATATACTATTAGATATAATTTCTAAGTATCACTATATATAATGAAGAAAAAATAGTAAGTGCATTATATCTAATAATGTGTGCTAAGCAATGCATCCCTGAATCAAGGGAATGGAGAAAGAATAAAGGAAACAAAAGATCAGTAATGCGTTCATGATCAACTCATATGAGAAGTATAAGAAAAGTGGTTTTAAATGATAAAAAGGTTTATACTATAAATGATGCTCAAGGGACTGTAAAATAGCAGTATAGAATAAAAATGATAAGTTTGAGTGCAGGAAAAATTATTTTTCTTTATAGCAGTAAGGCACTAAAAACTTCTATGTATAGTAGAAGAGGGGTAGATTTAAATAAGGGATAGAAAAAGGATAGAAAAAGGATAGAAAAAGATAAAGATAAGAAAAGATAAAGATAGGAAAATAAATAAAATAAATAAAATAAAGAAACAAGGAAAAATAAAAAGATAGTATAAGATAAGAAAGGAATAACTATGGCAAAAGCAAAGCAAATTTATGTATGTACAAGTTGTGGACAAGTCTATTCAAAATGGCAAGGAAAGTGTGATGCCTGTAAGGAATGGAATACAATAGAAGAACAACAACCAGAGCCTGTAAGAAAAACAGGGGGTGCTAGAAGTAAAGGTTCTATTCCTACTAAAAGGTTAGTTGATGTAGAAAGTAGTACATCCGCTCGTATTATTACAGGGATTAGTGAATTTAATCGTGTAATGGGCGGTGGTATTGTTAAGGATTCTCTTACTATTATTACAGCTAGACCTGGAGCAGGTAAATCTACCTTGTTACTTCAGGTAGCTCAAGATGTAGCTAATCAAGGTATGAATGTTCTCTATGCTTCAGGAGAAGAAAGTGATAGCCAAATCAAAAATAGAGCAGAACGTATTTTAGAGAGTATTCATCCGAATATATGGATTCATTCAGATGTAAGTATGAATCATGTTTTAGATTTAATAGAAGAAGTAGAGGCAGACCTCATTATAATAGATAGTATTCAAACCTTTATCATGGAAGAGTATAACTCAAGGCCAGGCAGTCCTGTGCAAACTATGGAATGTGCTAATGCGCTGTTACAAGTTGCGAAAAATGGTACAAAGCCTAGGGCGATTATTATTGTAGGACAAATGACAAAAGATGATGAAATTGCTGGGGTTAGAGCACTAGAGCACTTAGTAGATGCTGTACTTATTATTGAAGGAGAAAGTGGCGAAGAACTGAGAGGAGTAATTGCATCTAAAAATCGCTTTGGTTCTACAGGAGAAGCAGCTTTCTTTGCTATGACAGAAAGAGGTATGGAACCTATTGAAAATCCATCAGAGTATTTTATGACCATGAGAGAAAAAAATGAGCAAGTTTCTGGGTCAGCCCTTACTGTGGTTAGAGAAGGTTCAAGGCCTATTATTGTAGAAATTGAAAGCCTTGTTAGTACGTCATTTACCCCTTATCCAGCTAGAATCAGTGAAAATATGAAGAGAGAGCAACTTAATACGCTTATTTCTATTCTAGAGCAACGAGGTAAGGTACAACTTTATGATAAGAACGTAGTTGTAAAAACAACAGGTGGTTTAAAACTTAAGGAACAAGCTGTTAACTTAGCTGTAGTCATGAGTGTTGTTTCCTCAGAAAAAGGAAAAGGTATACCAAGTGACACTATTTTTATAGCAGATATTGGCCTTACTGGTGAACTTAAAAGAGTACCAACTTTAGAAGCGAGGCTAAAGGAAGCTGATCGCATGGGATATAAAAAAGCTTATGTAGCTAGAAAGGCTCTTCAAAGAGAAGTGACATTTAAAAATCTACAAGTTATTGAGAAAAACACATTAAGTGAAGTGATTTGGAGTGTGTTTGAAGAAAGAAAGGACTTACCATTTTAAATATGACATACTATTGTCAAATTCCATAACTTATAATGTCCATATCATAGTATATGAAGGAGAGATAATAAAATGGAATATGAAATAGTTAATATAACGGAGAAGCTATTAGTAGGTGTAGGTGCTCGCACTAATAATCAATCGCCTAATGTAACACAGATTATAGGAGGTTTATGGCAGCAATTGTTTGGTGAAAACCTCTATTTAACAATGAATCAAAAGAAAGATGATACAACTATTTGTCTTTATGATCACTATGAAGCAGATTGGACAGGAGATTATGATGTAACAATAGGGTGTGAGGTAAATACTATAGAGGGGAATGAGGCTTATATAGTTAAGCATATTCAAGCGGGAAGATATGCCAAGTTTATTTTAAAGGGAGATATGAATCAAGTTGTACCAATGTTTTGGAATAAACTTTGGCAAATGAAAGAATTGAAGAGAAGCTATAAGAGTGACTTTGAACACTATATTAATAATGATGTACAGAATAGTGAGATTCATATGTATATAAGTATAGAATAAAACTTTTTACTTGCATGTATTAAGTCGGAATGAAACATGATTAGAGAAATAAAAAAGCAACGTGACAAATGTCACGTTGCTTTTTTATTTCTCTATAGTAATAGCATCAACTGGGCAGCTACTACAAGCTTCTTCAGCAGCTTCTACTAATTCATCTGCGATTGAATCTGCAATTGGTTCTGATAAACCGTCTGCGTTCATAGTAAAAACTTCTTCAGATATAGATGCACATAAACCGCATCCAATACATATATCATGATCAACGATTGCTTTCATATAAATATACTCCTTTTATAAAAATATTGCTCTACTATAAGTAGTAGAAGATATAGTTATTATAACACGAAGTAATATTAAAAGATAGTAGTTATTGATTATTTAATATTCAATAAAAAGATGGATAACTTCCAAAAGCGACGTATAAATGCAATTTTAAATGCATCAAGCTGCAAAATACTCAGTTCTATAAGTTTTTTGCTTATATGTAAATAAGATTTAAAAGGATAAGTAATGCTTGATTATCAAGGCTCTTTATATGTTATATGTTACATGTACATATAGTTTACATAAATTAACTGGTTAACGCTCTTGCAAAAGCTAAATCTTGTTGTTATAATAAGACCAGATTAAATGAGTTGACATAAAATAAAATGACAGCAGGAGGAAAAGTATGAAGACGGAAAAGAAAAGACAGAAAAAGTCTCTTATTGAGACGATTGGTAAGAAGATACCCGATCCAGTTATTATCTTTATGGGGTTATTTGCCATTACTATGGTTTTAACATATTTCTTAGGCGGAAAAGAGTTCTCAACTTTAGCAAAAGACGGTAGTACAATTACTTATCAAATTAAAAATATGTTCGAAGCAGAGAATATGAGATGGATTTTTGATAACGCGCTACTTAAAAACTGGTTATCATACGGAAACGGCGTATTAGGAACAATTCTTGTTGTTATGTTAGGTGTTGGTTTAGCAGAACAATCAGGTCTTTTATCAACACTTATTAAAAAGGTAGGTCTAAAAGTATCAGATAAGTTTTTGCCATTCATACTTGTATTCTTAGGGATTATGAGTAGTATAGCAACAGATGCAGGATATATTATTCTTGTCCCTTTAGCTGGTTTACTTTATGCAGGGCTTAAGAAAAATCCACTTATCGGTATGGCAGCAGCCTTTGCTGGGGTATCAGCAGGGTTTAGTGCTAACCTGATTCCAGCAACACCAAGTGATATTATTTTAGGTACTAATGCAAAAGCTTTTGCTGAGGCTCAAGGTATACCTTTTGTGACAGCAGCTGGTAAAGCTATTACACCAGCAACAATGCATTACATTTTCATTGTGGTATCAACAATTGCCTTAACACTTGTTGGTGGCTTTATAACGATCAAATTTATTAAACCAAAATTAGAAAAACAAGATTATACTATTCCAGCAGACATGAACTTAAATGAGTTTACTGTTAAACCAGAAGAAAACAAAGCTTTAAAATGGGCAGGACTTGGTCTTCTTATTGGTGGAGCGGTCGTAGCACTTCTTGCATTTGGACCTTTAGCTTCTTATGAAGTAGTAGATGAAGCAACTGGCGTGGCTAAAACAGTAACACCATTAATGGATAACATTATTTTAATCATTACTTTCGTATTCTTTATGCCAGGTTTATTCTATGGCTATAAAGTAGGTAAGTTTAAAAAGATGGAAGACGTTGTAAAAGCAATGTCAACTGCTATGAGTTCAATGGGATATACTATCGTGTTAACATTCTTCTCATATAACTTTTTGGCACTTCTTAGTGAGTCACAACTTGGAACCTATTTAACTTATTTAGGTGCCACAGGTCTCCAAAATATGGGACTTGCAGACTATCCAATTCTATTATTAATCGGATTTATTATTACAACAGCAATAATTAACTTGTTTGTTGGTGGTATGACATCAAAATGGATGTTACTTGGACCGATTTTCATTCCTATGTTATATAATGTAAATAGTTCAATGACACCAGATATGGTTGCAGCAGCATATCGTGTAGCAGACTCTTCAACTAATATTATTACACCATTAATGTCTTATGCAGGTTTAATTCTCGTATTCATGAGAAAATATAAACCTGAATACTCAGTGGGTGATTTAATCAGTTTAATGTTCCCATATTCTATGGCGTTCTTAGTAATATGGACAACTATCCTTATTGGATTCTTCACATTTGGTATCCCATTAGGATTCTAAGAAAATAAAAAGCGGTTACTATTTTTAGTTTTAGACACTAAAAATAGTAACCGCTTTTTATTGAGCCATCATTTATGATGAACATGGATAAAAGATAAGAGAATAATTGCTAAATCATTAAGAATCAATGTAGCATATAAGTTATCATCTTATTTTAAGTGGATTATTCTGTTTCAACTTGACCACGTTGGTAAACCTCATGCCCAACAAAACCAGTTTTTAAGTCCTCCCAAAATTGTTCTTTGAACACAGGAGGGAATATAGGAATTCCAGAAGATTTTAATTCCTGTTCAGAAATGAAGCGACATTCTTTAATATATTGTTCTACAACTTCAGGATCAGTACCAGCTTCTAAATCTTCAATATTATCTACAGTGGTTAAAAAAAACATTCCTAGATGATGTGTATTGATAGCATAATCCACATATTCACTCATATAAATAAGCTGTATAGGACGACAACGAACATGACACTCTTCTTCAACTTCGCGTACAATGGTATCAATAACACTTTCTTCAGGTTCCATACCTCCACCAGGAAGGGTCCACCATTCAAAGCCTGTACGGGGATCTTTTTGACGAAGAACAAGTAGTTCATTGTGTTCATTTAATATGACAGCGGCAGCTCTTGGTCGTAGATTCATAAAAGCCTCCTCAGACTAGTGTGTCATTAATCTACGAACATTATAGCACGAGTTATAAATAATAAATAGGAAAAGTATACAATTCTTAGACATTTTGACAAAATATTAGCGCAAGGAGTATTTGCCCAGTAGTTCAGTGCGGTATTTTTCTTTTTCTAATACATCTGAAAGCGAGAGGTCAAAAGTGTTAGCTATAGCACCTAAATAGAAAAGAACACGCCCTAATTCCTTTTCAAAAAGATCTTCACAACTAGGACATAATTTCCCTGAAATATGAGTACACATTGCATTTTTAATTTCTTCTATAGATGAACTTTCAGTGAAAGTATAGGTTTGTTTATGAGCCTCTATTGTAATGCAGCCACAGGTGGTAGCAGCTTTAGAAATAGTTCGGCAGAGGTGTGTGCAGGCATCTTGTAACTTAGTAGTTTGATCTAAGATACTCTTATTTCTTATTAAAATAGTATCGATGAAATCTTGAAAGGCTTCAAGTTCAGTTGACATATAAATCTCCTTCTTTATGGTAATTATACCTTATTATAGCATTTATAATCTAAAAAATAAACAAAATAATAAATGTTAATTAAATACTGACAAATATAGGGAAGGTTGTTTTTTGTAAAAAAATAAGATAAAGTAAGCTATATGTAAACTTAGATATGTACAAAAAACGCAAAAGTTGATATAATTAAAATGTTGTTTTGAGAAACATATATGCTTTATTAACAACTAAAAAAGGGGTATTAAGATGAAACTTAACTTTGATTACAAAGGCACCAAGATAACCTATGACTTAACGTATAAGAAAACAAAGGCGATATCTATCAAAATTACTGAAGAGGGCAAAGTGAACGTTATTGCACCAATAGGTACCTCTATTTATGCTGTCATGGATAAAGTAAAAGGAAATGCACCATGGATTATCAGTGAGCTATATCGCAATAGACCACAAGCATCGCAGTCACAATTACTAGAACAATATACGTATTTAGGAAAGAACTATAAGTTAGAGATAGTAACTAGTTCTGAACTAAAAGAAATTAAAGTAAAGATGTTAAGAGGAAAACTTGTAGTTGAAACTTATACAGAATCTACTGCAGAAATAAGACAAGCTATTATTGATTGGTATAAGCAAAAAGTAAATGCGAAGATCAAAGAGCGTTTAAAGGCATATAAAGAAATGTTCGAAATGGTGCCAGCACAAGTTGAAGTAATGGATGATAATACAATTTTATTCCGTAGTGATGAAACCTGCATAACTGCCAATGTAAGAGTGGGAATAATGCCTGTAGAGATTATAGATTATATTTTAGTAAGTAGTTTATGTCGTATAAATGGTCTAGTAGATGGAAAAGAAGTAGGTAAAATGGAAGAAATTATTCCAAGCTTTGAAAAAAGTAAAGAATGGTTAGAAGAAAATAAGAATAAGTTAACTCTATAAAATGTGTTGACAAGTAGTGAGTATATCTAGTATAATTCATGAAGTCAGCACAAAACGGGTTGACTAAAAAGAAAAAATAATGCCTTGACATATAACAAGATAAATGCTATATTGTATAGGCACCTGTACTTTGAAAACTAAATACAATCAATTATAGATTTGTAAGTTATAGCAATATAACTTGCGCCTAACGATAAATGTACACGCATTGTATAATGCAAAAATGTTTGTCAGGGTGTAAAATCTACAATTTAACCGATAATAAATATTCTTTGTATTCAACGAAAGTTGATTAACAAGGCACAAACGACCGATTAACGAAAGTTAATCATTATAGGTCAAGCTACTAAGAGCGTAGAGTGGATGCCTTGGCACCGAGAGCCGATGAAGGACGTGATAAGCTGCGAAAAGCTACGGGGAGTTGCAAATAAACTTTGATCCGTAGATATCCGAATGGGGAAACCTGACAGAGCAAACCTCTGTCATCCTATAGCCAATACATAACTATAGGAAGGGAACGAAGGGAACTGAAACATCTAAGTACCTTCAGGAGGAGAAAGAAACATCGATTTCCTAAGTAGCGGCGAGCGAAAGGGAAACAGGCCAAACCAGATTACTTGTAATCTGGGGTTGAGGACTGCGACATGGCAAGAATGCGGATAGCTGAAGAGTCTGGAAAGTCTCATCAAAGAGGGTGATAATCCCGTAAGCGAAATCCAAGTGAAGCCTAGCAGTATCCAGAGTACCACGAGACACGAGAAACCTTGTGGGAAGCCGGGGGGACCACCCCCCAAGCCTAAATACTCCTCGGTGACCGATAGCGCATAGTACTGTGAAGGAAAGGTGAAAAGAACCCCGGGAGGGGAGTGAAAGAGAACCTGAAACTCTATGTTTACAAGCAGTGGAAGCACCATATGATGTGCAACCGCGTACTTTTTGTAGAACGGTCCGGCGAGTTACTAGCTGTGGCAAGGTTAAGTACCAGGAGGTACGAAGCCGAAGGGAAACCAAGTCTGAATAGGGCGCCAAAATAGTCATTGTTAGTAGACCCGAAACCGGGTGACCTACCCATGTGCAGGATGAAGTTACCGTAAAAGGTAATGGAGGTCCGAACTCACATCTGTTGAAAAAGGTGGAGATGACGTGTGGGTAGCGGAGAAATTCCAATCGAACCCGGAGATAGCTGGTTCTCCTCGAAATAGCTTTAGGGCTAGCGTTGATAGGAGTCTAATGGAGGTAAAGCACTGAATTGCCTAGGGGGCCCACAAGCTTACCGAAGCATATCAAACTAAGAATGCCATCAAGATACCGTCAGCAGTCAGACTACGAGTGATAAGACACGTGGTCAAAAGGAAAACAGTCCAGACCATCAGCTAAGGTCCCCAAGTGTGTGTTAAGTGGAAAAGGATGTGAGATTTCGAAGACAACTAGGATGTTGGCTTAGAAGCAGCCACTCATTCAAAGAGTGCGTAATAGCTCACTAGTCGAGAGATCTTGCGCCGAAAATGTCCGGGGCTAAAACACACCACCGAAGCTATGGAATTCAACTTAGTTGGATTGGTAGAGGAGCGTTGTAACGACGCAGAAGCAGTACCGTAAGGAGCTGTGGAGTAATTACAAGTGAGAATGCCGGAATGAGTAGCGAGATACAAGTGAGAATCTTGTAGGCCGAATATCCAAGGTTTCCAGAGTAAAGCTGATCTGCTCTGGGTAAGTCGGGACCTAAGGCGAGGACGAAAGTCGTAGTCGATGGACAACTGGTTCATATTCCAGTACTACCTATTATCAGAACTGCAGGGACGCAGGAGGGTAGGCAAACCCAGGAATGGTATCCTGGGCCAAGCACAAAGTCGCATTCCCAAGGAAAACCCGGGGAACGAGGATGAAGTGTGATGGGGATCGAAATTAAAGTAGAGAAGTTGCTGAACCCACACTGCCGAGAAAAGCTGCTATTGCGTGATAGGTACCCGTACCGTAAACCGACACAGGTGGATGAGGAGAGAATCCTAAGGCCGACGGGAGAAGCGTTGTTAAGGAACTCGGCAAAATGACCCCGTAACTTAGGGAGAAGGGGTGGCCTACTTAGGTAGGCCGCAGAGAATAGGCCCAAGCAACTGTTTAACAAAAACACAGGTCCTTGCTAAACCGAAAGGTGATGTATAAGGGCTGACGCCTGCCCGGTGCTGGAAGGCTAAGGGGAGAGGTTAGTCGCAAGGCGAAGCTTTGAACTTAAGCCCCAGTAAACGGCGGCCGTAACTATAACGGTCCTAAGGTAGCGAAATTCCTTGTCAGGTAAGTTCTGACCCGCACGAAAGGCGTAATGATTTGGGCACTGTCTCGACAGCGCACCCGGTGAAATTGTAGTACCAGTGAAGATGCTGGTTACCCGCGACAGGACGGAAAGACCCCGTGGAGCTTTACTGTAGCTTGATACTGAGGTTGGGTATTACATGTACAGGATAGGAGGGAGACTGAGAAATCTGGACGCCAGTCTAGGTGGAGTCGCCGGTGGGATACCACTCTTGTAATACTTAACTTCTAACCATGGCCCGTTAGCCGGGTCTGGGACAATGTCAGGTGGACAGTTTGACTGGGGCGGTCGCCTCCTAAAGAGTAACGGAGGCGCTCAAAGGTAACCTCAGAATGGTCGGAAACCATTCGAAGAGTGCAAAGGCATAAGGTTGCTTGACTGCGACACCGACGGGTGGAGCAGGTACGAAAGTAGGACTTAGTGATCCGGTGGTATGAAAGTGGGATTGCCATCGCTCAACGGATAAAAGCTACCCCGGGGATAACAGGCTTATCTCCCCCAAGAGTTCACATCGACGGGGAGGTTTGGCACCTCGATGTCGGCTCATCGCATCCTGGAGCTGAAGCAGGTTCCAAGGGTTGGGCTGTTCGCCCATTAAAGCGGTACGCGAGCTGGGTTCAGAACGTCGTGAGACAGTTCGGTCCCTATCCGTCGTGGGCGCAGGAAATTTGAGTGGAGCTGTCCTTAGTACGAGAGGACCGGGATGGACGGACCACTGGTGCATCTGTTGTCATACCAATGGCATAGCAGAGTAGCCAAGTCTGGATCTGATAAACGCTGAAGGCATCTAAGCGTGAAGCAGACCACAAGATAAGATTTCCCATCCGAAAGGAGTAAGACCCCTTAGAGACTATGAGGTAGATAGGTTGGAGCTGTAAGCATGGTAACATGTGTAGGTGACCAATACTAACGGTTCGAGGGTTTGACCTAGATAATGAAGGTTAAATGAAAAGATTGTATTTAGTTTTGAAAGTATAATATACTTTTATATTCCTCGATAGCTCAGCGGCAGAGCATCCGGCTGTTAACCGGAGGGTCGTAGGTTCGAACCCTACTCGGGGAGTTTCCTTTAGGAAAGTATAGGGGCATAGTTCAGTTGGTAGAACGTCGGTCTCCAAAACCGAATGTCGTGGGTTCAAGTCCTGCTGCCCCTGTTAAAATATGGTCGCTTAGCTCAGCTGGGAGAGCACCTGCCTTACAAGCAGGGGGTCATAGGTTCGAGCCCTATAGCGACCATTTATATGGCGGAATAGCTCAGTTGGCTAGAGCACACGGTTCATACCCGTGGTGTCGGGGGTTCAAATCCCTCTTCCGCTACTAATAAAAAATCACCTATGTAAAATACATAGGTGATTTTTTATTAGTACTATCTAGTTTTAGTATATATCTAGATAATAAAATGATTTAACTTCCGTTACAGTAATACTCTGAAGGGAAATGTTCATATTCAAAGAATACGAATACTTCTTCCGTTCTCAAGTTAAACATAGTCCATTGTTCTAAATAATATTGTTGGTAACAAAGGGTATGATATTCAGACTCAGAAAGATTAGTATCATTGAAGGTGTATACAGAGTAAAGAGGTGTAGAGCAGTCAGATACATATTGATAAGTAAAATCAAAGGCCTTGGTTTCAAAAGATATATAGGGTTTTAGGTTGTGGTAGATATCTAGATGAGAGGCAATAAATTTACCTAAACCATAGTAAGGAGCAAAACAAAATTGATGCCATTCACTTTTCTCAATTAAAGCTATTTCTTCTATAATATTTAGTGGAAGAGGACAAATATATTCTTTATGCATGAGTAATGTTTGAGACTTACTGGTTCTTGTCATAACAATGAGGTTAGACATAAGAGGACCTCCTATAATTATATGTTAAATTGTATGTAGATATGAGTTGATAAAAATAGATTTAAGTACAAAAATAGTTACAAAAAATAGTAAAAACTTAGCAAAAAGTGTTGACATGAGTCAGTGGGTTTGGTATACTAACGAAGTATTCCTCGATAGCTCAGCGGCAGAGCATCCGGCTGTTAACCGGAGGGTCGTAGGTTCGAACCCTACTCGGGGAGTTTTCCTTTGGAAATAATATAGGGGCATAGTTCAGTTGGTAGAACGTCGGTCTCCAAAACCGAATGTCGTGGGTTCAAGTCCTGCTGCCCCTGTTTAAAGTTAGGCCCAGTGGTACAGTTGGTTAGCACGCCGCCCTGTCACGGCGGAGGTCGAGGGTTCGAGTCCCTTCTGGGTCGTTTTGGTCGCTTAGCTCAGCTGGGAGAGCACCTGCCTTACAAGCAGGGGGTCATAGGTTCGAGCCCTATAGCGACCATTTATACGGCGGAATAGCTCAGTTGGCTAGAGCACACGGTTCATACCCGTGGTGTCGGGGGTTCAAATCCCTCTTCCGCTATTAGAGCACTTAGATATAATCTAAGTGCTTTTTTGATTTAAAAAACATGGATAATAAGTTATTAGATATAATCAAATGAGAGTGTTTTAATATATTGGGGAAATATTATTGTTAATCTAACAGTAGCATTTGTGAAATAAAGGATAAGTTAAATTAATATTTGATACAGATTATTCAGATATATTAATCTAATAATACACTAGAACATGACTATATACAAGCAAAAATGTAATTAAATGGAAATTTAAACACTATAATATAATCGCATCTATGGACAATAGACATAATTAAGTATAGAATATATTATATAACATAAGCGGGGTGAACAAATGGATATTGCACAATTAAGTACGGCTATGGCTATGCAAAATACAAGTGTAGAGGTAAGTGTAGCAGTTATGAAAATGGGAAAAGAGCTTGTAGAACAAAATGGTAGTCAAATAACAAATATGATGAAACAAATGGAGTTATCCATTAACCCACATATTGGTAGTAATATTGATGTGACTTTATAAGAAGAATCCCAAGGGATTCTTTTTTTGTTAAAAATTACGCAAATATATAATAATTAAAATGGAGTATTAATAGTATGAAAAAGACAATATATATATCAGATTTAGATGGGACATTATTGAGTCAGAACAAAGAAATGTCTAATGTTTCTAAAAATATACTTAACCAGCTAAAAAAGGAAGGCTGTAATTTTTCTATTGCCACAGCTAGGACACCTGCTACAGTAGAAGTGATTTTAAAAGAACTGGATATTCAGGAACCTATTATTTTAATGAATGGAGCAGTTTTGTACGATTTAAAGAATCATCGATATTTAGAGGTAGAGTTCATTTCACAGCAGGTTGTAAAGCAAGTATTAATGCAGTTGGATTATTTGATAGAAACGAGTTTTATTTATACAATAGATAATAATGAATTAATAGTACATTATCAGCAGTTAGAAAATGAGTATAAAATAGCTTTTTATCAGGAAAGAGCTAAATCACCATATAAATGTTTTACACAACAAATATTAAAAGATTATACTAAAGTTGCATATTTTGTATTTTTAGACACAGAAGATAGAATTAAAATGATTTATGAAAGAGTGAAAAAAATCGATGGGATTGCTTTAGTTATGTATAAAGATGTCTACAGCAAGGAAGGTTATATTTTAGAAATCTATAGTGATAGAGCTACCAAAGGCAATGCAATTAATAAGTTGAAGAGAAGAGGATATGAGAATGTCATTTGTTTTGGAGACAATCTAAATGATTTATGCATGTTTAAAGTAGCAGATGAAGCTTATGCTGTGGGAAATGCGATGCAAGAAGTAAAAGAAAATGCAACAGCAGTTATAGGAAATAATAATGATGATAGTGTAGCTAAATTTATTCAACTTCATTATGAAAAAATGAAAGAAAAGGAGAATGGATTATGTTAAGAGTTGGTATGGGATATGATGTTCATCAGTTAGTAGAAGAAAGAAAACTTATTATAGGGGGAGTAGAAATTCCACATCACAAAGGCTTGCTAGGTCATTCAGATGCAGATGTTCTCATTCACGCCATTATGGATGCGCTTATTGGTGCTATAGGTGAGGGTGATATAGGAAAGCATTTTCCAGATACAGATCCTAAGTATAAAGGAATTAATAGTATGGAACTATTACAACATGTTGGACAGCTTTTAAAAGAAAAAAATGCAGTCATTCACAATATTGATGCAACCATTATCGCCCAACAACCTAAGATGGCTCCTCATATTATGAAAATGAGAGAAAATGTTGCTGAGGTTTTACAAATTCAAGTAAGCCAAATCAATATTAAAGCAACAACAGAGGAGAAATTAGGTTTTACAGGTGAAGAAAAAGGTATTTCAAGCCAAGCAATTACTTTAGTTGATCTAATGGATTAAAATAGAAAATAGAATGTAGGGGATGACATGGAAGCAGAAGAGATTAATTTGAAACTACTTAAATTTTTGGCAAAACAATATCCAACAATGGATCATGCCATTACAGAGATGATAAACTTACAGGCAATATTAAATTTACCTAAGGCCACTGAACATTTCGTATCAGATATTCATGGAGAGTATGAGGCATTTTCTCATGTACTTCGTAATGCTTCAGGTGTATTAAAGACCAGAATAGATGAACTTTTTATCAATGAAATGTCAGATAAAGAGAGAAGAGCTTTTGCGATTTTAATCTATTATCCTGAGAAAAAGATGAAGCAAGTTGCGGATATTGAAGAAGAAATGAATGAGTGGTATAGGATAAATTTATTAAGAGTTATCAGACTATGTAAAGTGATTTCTTCTAAATATACACGATCAAAAGTAAGAAAAGCATTACCAAAAGAATTTGCATATATTATGGAAGAACTACTTAATGAACAGGTAGATACCCCTAATAAGGAACAGTATTACTATGAAATTGTAGATCGTATTATTAGTTTAAACAAAGCAGAAGCTTTCATGTGTGCTTTTTGCCATCTTATTCAAAGACTAGCTATAGGACATTTACATGTTTTAGGGGATATTTTTGATAGAGGTCCTCGTGCTGATAAGGTGATGGATATTTTACAGCAATATCACTCTGTAGATATTCAGTGGGGAAATCATGATATACTATGGATGGGAGCTGCTTCAGGTAGCGGAGCCTGTATTGCTAATATTATTAGAAATGCCTGTAAATATTCTAATTTAGAAACTTTAGAAGATGGGTATGGCATCAATTTATTGCCATTAGCCACATTTGCTTTAGACCAATATAAGGACCAAGATTATAGTTTATTTATGCCGGTTATAGATAATGAATGGGATACAAAACAAGACGATGTAAGATTAGTCGCATTAATGCATATGGCTATTACTTTTATTCAGTTTAAACTAGAACATCAACTTATTGAGAAATGCTTTGATAAGGAAATGAAGAATAGAGATTTATTAGGTAAAATTAATTATGAGGAATATACCATTACAATTGACGGAATGACACATCAGTTAAATGCTGATGTTTTTAAGGGGATTAATCCGAAAGCACCATATGACTTATCCAAAGAAGAAATAGAGGTAATAGATAGATTAAGAAGTTCTTTTTTACAAAGTAGTAAGTTACAAGAACATATTCAATTTATGTTTACTAATGGGAGTATGTACAAAGTATACAATAATAACTTGCTTTATCATGGATGCATTTTGTTAACAGAAGAAGGAACATTTAAGCAGATACAATTAGATGGTAAATATTATTCTGGTAAAGCCTATCTAGAGCGTTTAGAAGCAATTGTTAGAGAAGGATATTTTAATGTATTAGATAAAGAAGCAAAACAAAAAGGTATGGATATAATGTGGTATCTTTGGTGCGGTAGTAATTCTCCGGTATTTGGAAAGCAAAAAATGACTACCTTTGAGAGATACTTCATACAAAATGAGGAAACTTGGAAGGAACCTAAAAATAGTTATTATGAGTACCTAGATGATGAGGAAATGGCAATGAGATTATTAATGGAGTTTGGTATTAATAGTGAAGAAGGGCACATTATTAATGGGCATGTACCGGTACAGGTGAAGAAGGGGGAAAAACCTATCAAAGCAGGAGGAAAAATTATTGTTATAGATGGGGGATTCACAAAGGCTTATCAAAAAATTACAGGTATAGCTGGCTATACTTTAATTTATAATTCATTTGGGCTACAACTTGCATCTCATGAACCATTTGAAGGAGTGGAAGAAGCAATTACTTCTGAGAAGGATATGGTAACTTCTATGAATGTGATAGAATACATACCAACCCGTAAACGAGTGAAGGATACAGATATCGGAAAAGATATTGATGGACAAATTAAAGCACTCCTAACACTTGTAGAGTATTATCAATTAGGTTTATTAAAAACAAAAGAAAGTTAGTAATACTAGTTAAGGAGATTGACATTGTTGATAAAGTAATATTTATTAAAAAGAACAAGGATGTGATAGGGAGGTGATTAAATGAAGGAAAAGGCATATTGTCCCACTTGTAAAAAGGAATTAGAACTAATTGCTGCATGTGGAGCTGCTAATTATTTTTGTAATTATTGTAAGAAATTAGTTTCGAGTAAAAGTATTTTAAAGGAAGAAGACATACAAGAAGAATCACCAAAAGAACAATAAATTGAGAGAGTAATGAATTAAAAGAATAATGAATTAAAGAAGAGTAAATCAAATAAACATAAATAAAAAGGGGCTATATAGGCCCCTTTTTATTTATTAGGTATCTCATCATTTAACGCGTCGTGATGTTTTAAATTTAATGATTTATGAAAGTTATTTAAGAGGTAGGATACGAGAAGTGATGTGTTTCATTAAGTGAGTATAAATATCATCTAGTATTGTAAAATCAGTGGCATCAATATAATACTTTTCCAGATCATCATGTAGCATTTTAGCATAAGTAAGATGTGAGAGGCCCTCTTTTACACAAAATTTATAGCGTTTAGAAATATGAGCTAATTCTTTTTCATAAGTAAGGTCGGTATCAGGAGAAATGAGTTGTTTATACATATCAATAGTATGATCATCTTCTCTTTTGGGAAAATACTCATGAGGTGAGGTACTGTCAAATATACAAACTTCAAGCTCTGGTATGATAAGCATATCTAAGCTATCAGGATCAAAGCCACAATGATAGACTTCTACATCTAAACCTCTAAGTTGAGCCGTAGCTAATAGTTTTTTGAGTAATGTTGATTTGCCAGAGCCAGGGCGTCCTTTGATAAAATAACGCTTTTTCATAGGTTCGATTAAATCTGGGACAAAGTCAAAGGCACCTTTAGGAGTGGAGCCACCAAAGAAGCGATGCATAATTGTACTTCGTTTAGAAAGTTGTGTGGCGCCTAATATTTCACTAATAACTTCCTGAGTTAAAACATTGGCTTTTTTGAAGTTCATATGATCGATATAAATTTTTTCCCATTCATCATGAATAGCAAGAGCTTCTGCAAATTTCTCATAAGCTTTTGGATAACAAGCAGCAATTTCTTCTTGTAGATAAAGAATTTCTTTTTTGTGCTTACTTAATTCTTCAATATTCCAAGCTATGCCTAGATTAATATATTCTTCTATAGCACCAGGTGCAGTAGGTTCTACTACATGAGGAGAAGTACCATCTACTATGCCTATACTAAGCGTTCTACAGATAAGACCATCCAATGAATCTGGATCGGAGGAGCAATGAATATATTCAACAGAGTATTCTTTTTCTTCTAATGCAGTACCTATTTTTTTCATAAGAGAGGATTTACCAGTACCAGGACCACCCTTTAATATATATATTTTATTCAAACTCTTTAAATTAGAAGGGAAAAAATTTTGAAAACCTTTGGCAGAGTTAGCACATACGAAATAATGCTTTGAAAATATAGTCATTAAAAACACTTCCTTAAAAAACAATGAGTCATACTTATCATATGATAAAGCAAGAGACATTGTGAAAGAGGAAAGAATATGAAATAGTATAGCATATTACTATTAGGTTGATTTATAATTGAATAGATGAGAGATAAGCTAGTTCTAGATGTAAGATATAACAGAAACAAGGAAATGAGAAAATATATAAAATAAATATAGATTGAGAAGGTACCTGTGCTTATAAACTTATGAAGGGATTAGGTCCATAATGTAATAAAGAATAGGGGGAGGTCTATAATGCGAAAATTAGGGCGTATAAAAGAAAGTATGATCAGCTTATGCATTGTTATTTTTTGTTTACTGGGGATTTTTATTGTAATAATCATTACTCCACGTTTAGAAGCAAAGTATGAATCAAAAGATGAACACTTGGAGCAAGAAATGATAGAAGTTTTACCAGAAGAAGAGCAAGAGTTAATAATTGATATTGAAGCATTATTTGAATATAAGGGTACCTCTATTAATGATGAAGAAGAGTTGAAGGAACTAATAAGTATTTTACCAGAAGGAAATGAGATAGAGCAGATTATTATGCCTAATGAGGCAGGAAAGTATGGAATACAAATACAGTATAAAAAGGTATCGAATACTAGTGGGATAAATAGAAGCAAAGTTGAGCAGATGATGCTTTTAAATAGTACCCTATTAATGAGTCTGTGCAATGACTTAAATGCAATTACAATGAAGACTTATATAGGAAATGATTTTGTGGAGCGATTTATTTATAAGGGAGATTTAGATAGCTACTTTCAAGAAGATATTAGAGCAAGTCGAACGTTAGAAGAGTTTAGGAAATATAGTGAGTGCTTTTTGAAACAAGAAGCTGTTACACAATATATGGGTCAAAAGTATACATACAGTACAGAGCTAGGAGAAAAAGTTGATCAGTTTTTTAAACTCAATTTCCCAGTAGGTCAATTGGCAAATGAAGATAAAATGCCCTATATAGATGAGGACTTGGGAGAAGATTTAATCAAGGATTATGGATATCGTTTGTTTGTAGAAGGGTTAAAATATAATAATGACTATATCAATTATTATAGTGCATATCGTTTACTAGAATTTTATAGTATACCTGAATTAGAAGAAATGCTAATAGAGTTAGCTATCTGCAAAAATAGGACAAGCAATGAACAAGTTAAATTTGCATGTACTTATGTAATGGAAATACTGGGAAATCAATCTATACAGGAGCCGACTTGGATAACAAGGTTTAGAGAAAATACTTTTGGTGGTGGAAGAAAGGTATATATAATTCGAGAGGGGAAAATAAAAGAGTGGGGAGAATGGGAGATGCCAACAGCTATCAAGGAGTTTTCTATATCACCTGACGGAGAAATGGTATGGTGTTATGGCGTAACATCAGAACAGGAGTATGCTTATGTAGCACCAATCGAAAATGAGGAATGTTATAGTCTGGGTAATATAGAAGTTGAAATGAAAAATGATGAAGCTATTCCAGAATTAATGAGTTGGGCAAAAGAACAGTTAAAACGAAAATCACTTCTGACACCTATAGAATTAAATAGCAATTTAGAGGTCAAAGCAGATTGGTTTAGTAAAGCCTTTTTAAAACTACAATTTATTTCAAATGAGCAAAAAAAAGCACAAGACTTATTTTATAATCCAGAAACACACCTATTAACACCAGTAACGCTTGATGATGAAGATTATAGCTTAACACAGTTGGTGTATGATTTAAATGAAACATTATCATTAAAGGGATATACACATATTGCGCAAGGAGGAATAGAAGCAGAAGGGGTAAGATTATATTTAGGAGAGGATTATATAACAGTCTATGAATATAGTAGTATAGAGGAGCAAGAGAAAAGTAAGCAATCATTGCAAGAATTGATACTAGGGAGCAATACGAGTCGTACTAAGAAAAAAGTATACTTTTTTGAAAAGGGAAGGTTACAAATAGTTTATGAGGGAACTGAGCCTGAGATAATAGAGTATCTAATAAAAGAATTGGATATTCCTGCAAATTAGCGCAGCTTGCTAAAATTTAAAAATAATCATATACTAATAAGGTTGTAATAAGTATTGACAAGGGGGAAACAGGGTGAATAGACAACAAGAATTAGAAAATACTTCTATAGGAAGATTATTATTAAAATATTCTATTCCTGCTATTATTGGAATGCTTGTAAATGCACTTTATAATGTAGTGGATAGAGGATTTATAGGAAATATTCCCGATGTAGGAAATGCTGCTATGGCTGGTGTTGTTATTACTATGCCAATCGTGACTATTATTTTAGGATTTTCCATGCTCATTGGAATAGGAACAACTGCTTATATTTCTATTAAGTTAGGTGAACATCAACGAGAAGAAGCAGAAAAAGCATTAGGAAATGGGTTTATTATAGCTACGTTTATGGCACTTATTTTAATGGTACTAGGACTTATTTTTGCACCTCATTTATTGAAATTATTTGGTGGAAATGAAGAAACCATACCTTACGGAGCTCAATATATAAATATCTTTTTAGTGGGGACTCTATTTAATGTATTAGGGTTTTGCTTTACCAGTATTATGCGTGCTGATGGTAGCCCTAAGATGTCTTCTGTATGCATGGTAATTGGATGCGTACTTAATATTATTTTAGACTATGTATTTGTATTTGTTATTCAAATGGGTATAGAGGGAGCAGCATTAGCTACTATTATTTCACAAGCTGTTACTGCTATTATTGGCTTATGGCATTTTACAAAAGGAAAGTCAGGCTTAAAATTAAGAAAGCACTATTTTAAATGTGACTTAAGTGTCATTAAAAATATAGTTGCTATAGGTATGGCACCAGCAACTATGCAAATGGCGATCAGTTTAGTACAAGTAGTCATGAATAATGTATTAAATCGTACAGGAGGACAAGTAGCTGTAGCAGCTATGGGTGTTATAAGTGCTGTGACGATGCTAGTGCTTATGCCTATTTTTGGGATTAATCAAGGAGCACAGCCTATTATTGGCTATAATTATGGCGCTAAAAACTATAGGCGTGCGAAGGAAACAAGCATTCTTTCCATGATAGCAGCAACTATTATTTTAACTATAGGCTGTATTATTATTGAAATAATGCCGGGCTTCTTTGTTAGAATATTTGATGGCACAGGAGAGATTGCCCCTGTTGCAGTGCCTGGAATTAGAATCTATGTTCTAACCTTACCTATTTTAGCAGTTTCTATTATGGGATCAAATTATTTTCAAGCTATTGGAAAAGCGAAGGTGGCTACAGTACTTAGTCTTTTAAGACAAGTATTGGTACTTATTCCTGTTATTTATATTGCCTCTTCTATAGGAGGATTAACAGGTGCGTGGTGTGCACAGCCAATTAGTGATGTGATTTGTACAGTGATAGTTGGTTTTGTGTTAATTAAAGAATTTAGAAGCTATAAAGAAAATAGCCATGAGGTATTATTAAAAAGCCAAACAAGTGAATAAAATAGATAAGCTTAAAAGATATAAGAGCATTTAAGAAAAGTTAAATAAGCAATTTATAGATAAATACAAAAAAGAAGCTACAATACTTAAGCGTATGTACCGACCCCCAAAAGTTAGACCAAAAATCTAACGATTGGGAGGTCGGTATTTTTATGGCAAAACATAGTTTTGAGTTTAAAAAGAAAGTGGTTTTAGAATACCTAAACGGTGAAGGTGGAACACCTTATCTTTCAACAAAGTATGGATTAGGCTCTAATTCACAATTACGCAAATGGATTAATGCATACAAGGAATTCGGAGATGCAGGATTAATGCATTCAAGAAAAAAGAATGTTACTCTTTTGATTATAAACTTCATGTTGTAGAATTATATTTAACAAGTGAGGTTTCGTATCAAGAATTAGCTATTCAAGAAGGAATTAATAACCCAGCATTGATTTGTAACTGGGTAAATAGATTCCAAGTGGCAGGTCTTGATGCTCTAAGATCTCATAAGAAAGGACGGAGGAAAACATTGGACAAGACTAACTCAAAAGATGCCACGCAACTTACAAAAGATTTTACAATAGATACGAGTATGGAGCATGTACGAGAATTAGAAGATGAATTACTTAAACTTAGAATAGAGAATGCCTTTTTAAAAGAACTGAGGAGACTGCGTTTAGAGGACGAAGCAAAAACGAGAGACTTGCTAGGGTCATCAACAGTCTCCGAAGACAATTCAAACTAAAAGACCTTCTCTCGTACAGTCAAATGCCTAAGGCTACATATATGTATTGGCAAAAGTGCTTTAATAAAGAAAATCCAAACAAAGAAATTGAGGATAAGATTTTAGAAATACATAAAAATAATAAGAACTATGGATATAGAAGAATGTGTGGAGAACTTCGGAATCAAGGATATATAGTAAACAAGAAGAAGGTTCAAAGAATTATGCAGAAGTTCAACCTTCAGGTTACATCATTTACTAGAAAAAGTCGAAAATACAGTTCCTACAAAGGCAAAGTTGGAACTGTCGCACCAAATAGAATTAGAAGACGTTTTAACACGAATATACCTCATCAGAAGATAACAACTGACACAACAGAATTTAAATATTATGAGATTGATAATAAGGGTCATATGACTACGCATAAGCTTTATTTAGATCCCTTTATGGATATGTGTAGTGGTGAAATAATAAGCTTTGAAATGGGTAGACAACCATCGGCTCAGAATGTTATGAAGGCTTTAGAAAAAGCAATAGAGATTACTTCTGATTGTCCATATCGTAGAACTTTTCATTCAGATCAAGGGTGGGCTTATCAAATGAAAGCCTATTCAAACAGACTGAAAGAAGAAAAAATATTTCAAAGCATGTCAAGAAAAGGAAACTGTCATGATAATTCAGTAATGGAGAATTTTTTTGGTTTGCTGAAACAAGAAATCTATTATGGCGTTGTGTATTATAGTTATGAGGAATTAAAATCAGCAATAGAACGATATATAAAGTATTACAATGAAAAAAGAATAAAGCAAAAACTAGACTGGCTCAGTCCTGTGCAATACAGAATTAGCCTCTTAGCAGCATAAAAATGCGTAACAGACTTATCAAAAATCTGTTACGCAATAAAAGTCTAACTTTTTGGGGTCACATCAGTATTGTAGCTTCTTTTTTGAATAGTAAAATTGACTATTGAGGATAATTTAAATTAGCATCTGTGAGCTTAAGAAGTACATTTTCTAGATACTGTTTAGCTTCATATCTTGCCATTGGAAGATTTAAATCTAAGTAGTTACCACAGTCTCTTGCTGTAGCACCAGGAATTTCTCCCTCAAAATGAGAAATGAATTCAAATAGCTCAGTAATAAGTGGTGCAATTTCTTTAGGATTTCTATTACCTTTTAAGATAAGATAGAAGCCCGTACGGCACCCCATTGGCCCAAAGTAAATAGTCTCATCAGCAAAAGTAGGATGATTACGTAAAAAAGTAGCACCAATGTGTTCAATGGCATGAATTTCAGCAGTATTTAAAACAGGTTCTAAATTAGGACGTTTCATACGTAGGTCATAAGTTGTAATAGTATAATCGCCAATAGCATCTACACGTGAAGTATAAATCCCAGGCAATAAGTCAATATGATTAACAGTAAAACTAGCAATCTTTTTCATAGTGTAATCCTTTCTTTAAATTAATATTTTTATAAAACACATGAACTACTACCAAGTTAGTAGATATAGTTGAATTTACCTCCATTATACTCTAAGAATGATTATTCGTATAGATGATAGTTTATAGTTTTCCCTTGATTTAGCAGAAGTTGTCTGATAACATAAAATAAGATAAAAAGATAAAGAGGTGCACGAAATGAGTGAACAAAAAAAAGTTATTTTTAGTGGCATGCAGCCATCCGGTATCATTACGTTAGGAAATTACTTGGGTGCCCTTAAGAATTGGACGAATTTACAAGATGAATATAATTGCTTATATTGCATTGTAGATATGCATGCTATTACTGTAAGACAAGATCCAGCAGTACTTAGAAAAAATGCAAGAGAATTAATGATGCTTTATATAGCAGCAGGCCTTGATCCTGAGAAAAATATTATTTATATGCAATCTCACGTATCTGCCCATGCAGAGCTAGCTTGGATTTTAAATTGTTTTACTTATATGGGTGAATTAAGTCGTATGACACAGTTTAAAGATAAATCTCAAAAACATAGTGATAACATTAATGCAGGTTTATTTACGTACCCAGCACTTATGGCAGCAGATATTTTATTATATCAAGCTGATTTAGTACCTGTAGGAATTGACCAAAGACAGCATTTAGAGTTAACAAGAGATATTGCTATTCGTTTTAATAATCTATATGGTGATACCTTTAAAGTACCAGAGGCTTATATTCCAAAAGTAGGAGCTAAAATTATGAGTCTTCAAGACCCTACTAAGAAAATGTCAAAATCAGATACAGATGTCAATGCTTCTATTAGTATTATCGATGATACAGATACCATTATCCGTAAGTTTAAACGTGCTGTAACAGATTCAGAAACAGAAGTACGTTTTGATGAAGAAAACAAACCAGGGGTAAGTAACTTAATGACAATCTATGGGGCTATTACTGGTCAAACCATGGAGCAAGTAACAAATGAATTTGCAGGTAAAGGTTATGGTGATTTTAAAGTTAAAGTAGGAGAAGCCGTAGCAGAAGAATTAAAGCCACTACAAAATCGATTTAAAGAATTATCTAGCGATAAAGCGTATATTGATGGTGTGATTAAAAAGAATGCAGAAACAGCAAGTTATTTAGCTACTAAGACTTTGCGAAAAGTACAAAAGAAAGTAGGCTTTCCACCTATTATTAGATAAGAAGCAAATAGGAAAGTAAAATAAACATAAGGATGATATGAAAAGAAAAAGGCACTTATCTTTAAAGTAAAAACTAAAGATAAGTGCTTTTTAGTATGCAAAACTGGAAAAATCATTTATTGTGAGGTAAGAGGCAAAAAGCCCTTACCATTTCCTATTACTTGTGAGGTTTCTGTTACAGTCATAAAGGCTTTTGAATCTATACGCAGCACTAGTTGTTTGGCTTTAGCAACTTCACGTATACTAACAGTTGTAAATAGAATGTACTTAGACTCTGAAGTATAGGCACCGATAGCAGGAATCATTGTAACACCACGATGTAATTCCTTAAGCAAGCATTTTGAAAGTTCATCTGCGTGTTCACTTTCTGTAATAATGTATAAGGTACGTTTTCTGTTAATACCATCTACTACAAAGTTAGCCACTTGACTACTTAAAAACATAGTACTAATGGTTAATACTGCTATATCTAAGCCAAAGAAGTAAATAGATAAAACAACAATGAGAGCATTTAAATATAAGGTGACAGTTGCCATATTAATAGAAAAGTATTTATTGATAATTTTAGCAATAATATCTGTTCCACCAGTAGAGCCATCAGCTCTGAAAATAATACCTGTACCCAGACCGTGTAAAAAGCCAGCAACAACAAGTGTAGAAAGGGTATTTCCCTGAGTAATAATAAGAGGATGTGTAACCTCTAACCAAAAAGATAGCATAAGCATGCCAAATAAGCTGTAGGTTAAATAAGTTTTACGAAGGAAAATAAGACCAAGTATAAAAATAGGGATGTTAAGTAAGATAACAGTAATACTAACTCTTGCATTAAATAAAAAATAAAGAAGCATGGAAATACCATTGACGCCACCACTTAAAAGTTGATTAGGAATAAGAACACCATTAGTGGCGATTGCGAGAAGTAAGGTGCCAATCATAATGCTAAAAATACGGTTGTAATTAATAAAATTATTTTTCATGAAACTCTCCTGAAGCAGTTAATAATTAATCTCCTATTACTATAAAGCACAAGCAACTAATAAGCAATATGTCGAAATACAATTTTTATATGAGAAATTATGTTATAATAAAGTATACTTTAAACGAAGGGATATAAAAAATGAAAATTTTAGCTGATATTCATACGCATACTATAGCAAGCGGACATGCTTATAGTACGATTACAGAAAATATAAAAGCAGCAAGTGAAAAAGGGTTAAAGCTTATAGCCACTACAGATCATACTGAAGGTATGCCCGGTGGAGCGCATGCTTTTCACTTTGCTAACTTAAGAAGTTTACCAGATGAGATTGATGGTGTGAAAATTTTAAGAGGAGCAGAAGCTAATATCATAGATTATGAGGGACATTTAGATGTAGATGAGGAGCTCCTTGGTGAACTAGATATGGCTATTGCTAGCTTTCATCCACCATGCATTGATTTTGCAGATGTGGAGACTGTGACAAGAGGTCTTGAGAAAGTGATGCAAAATCCATATATTTCAATCATTGGACATCCAGGAGATAGTAGATATCCCCTAGATTTTGAACGTATTGTAAAAATGGCAAAAGCAACAGGAACACTTTTAGAGGTAAACAATGCTTCTTTAAAACCAACTAGCTTTAGACCTGGGGTAAGAGAAAGTTTAATAGAGTTACTTACCTACTGTAAAGCCTATGAAATGCCTGTTGTTTTAGGTTCGGATGCACATCATATGAGTGTGGTAGGTGGGTTCGAAGAATCTATTATGCTACTTGAAGAACTAGACTTTCCAGAGACGTTAGTATTAAATACAAATCCAGAAGCACTTGTAGACTTTATTTCCCAAAAGAGATTGAAATAATCAATTTATTACTGTACAATGATAAAGTAAACAATATGGCGAAAGGGCGATTAGTAGGAAATGAATTCAAAAATCAAAGATGATGTAACAGATAAACTATTTGAAGCCATTTTGACACTGGAAAATGTGGAGGAATGCTATGCTTTTTTCGAGGATATATGTACAGTAAATGAGATTAAATCTCTCGCACAGCGCCTAGAAGTGGCTAAAATGCTACAACAAAAGAAGACTTATCAAGATATACAGCAAATTACTCATGCTTCAACAGCTACTATTAGTAGAGTAAATAGATGTTTAAGCTATGGTTCAGATGGTTATAAATTAATATTAGATAGAGTAGGCAAAAAGTAATTGAAAGCCTCATCATAAAACAAATAAGACAGCTTAAAAGGCTGTTTTATTTTTCCCTGAGTTCAAACTTAAAGGAGAAAAGAAAGATGGATTTTACAAAAGGACTTAATGAAAGACAAAAAGAAGCCGTATTGCATACAGAAGGTCCTCTTCTGATTTTGGCAGGAGCGGGATCAGGAAAAACAAGAGTGCTAACACACCGTATTGCTCATTTAGTAGAAAATAAAGGGGTAAAGCCTTGGTCTATTTTAGCTATTACCTTTACCAATAAAGCTGCAAAGGAAATGAAAGAAAGAATAGGAAACTTAGTGGCTGAAGATGCTGTTAATGAAATGTGGGTAAGTACCTTCCACTCTATGTGTGTACGTATTTTAAGACGGTATGGAGAACGTTTAGGTTATTCACGTTTCTTTACTATTTATGATACAAGCGATCAGAAGACGCTTATTAAAGATACTCTAAAGGCTCTTGATATAAGTGAGAAAAACTTCCCTGTAGGAACTGTTATGGGGGCTATTAGTAGTAAAAAAAATAAACTAGAAACCCCTAAATTAGCAATAATGAATGCTGGGGATGATTATAGAGAAAAAATGCTTGCTAAGATTTATGAGAAGTATCAAGGTAAATTAAAAGAGAATAACGCGATGGATTTCGATGATTTACTTGTTAATACTTATTTACTCTTTAAAGAGTGTCCAGATGTATTAGATTATTATCAAAGTAAGTTCCGTTATATTTTAGTAGATGAGTATCAGGATACTAATGGTGCTCAGTACAAGCTTGTAGAAATGCTAGCACAGGGGTATCAGAATTTATGTGTAGTAGGTGATGATGACCAGTCTATTTATGGCTGGCGTGGTGCAGATATTACTAATATTTTAGGTTTTGAAAAAGACTTTGCTGATGCAACGGTTATTAAGCTTGAACAAAATTACCGTTCGACTAAAAACATACTGGATGCAGCTAATAGTGTGGTTGCTCATAATAAAGGTAGAAAAGCAAAAGCACTTTGGACAGAAAGTGAAGAAGGCGAAAATATCTCTATTATTCCAACAAATAACGAATATCAAGAAGCAGAGACTATTGCTAATACTATCATTCATGCTATAGAAAATGGGGAACGTGAGTATAAAGACTTTGCTATTTTATATCGTACTAATGCACAATCACGTGTACTGGAAGAAAAACTCATTACAGGAGCTATTCCTTACCGTTTATTAGGTGGTACACGTTTCTATGAACGTAAAGAAATTAAAGACTTAGTTAGCTACTTAAAGGTTGTATGTAATAGTAAAGATGATATTGCTATTAAGCGTATTATTAATGTACCTAAAAGAGGAATTGGGGCTGCTAGTGTTAATAACATTGAGGAGTATGCTGAGCGAAATCAAATGGACTTTTTAGAAGCAGCCAGACTCTGCAAAGAAATGGGTATTTTAGGAGCAGGGCCAAGTCAAAAGGTACTTGGTTTTACTGGTTTAATAGATGAATTACAAGAACTAGCTGAAGAAAATGATATTAAGCTTTTACTTGAAACAATTATAGAAAAAACAGAGTTTAGAAATCACATTCGTATGACAGAAGGTGATACAGCAGAAGACCGTTTAAGTAATATTGATGAACTTGTTTCTAAAACTATTCACTATATGGAAACAGCGGAAGATCCAAGCCTTGGAGAATTCTTAGAAGAAGTAGCTCTAGTAGCAGATATTGATAATTATGATGAAGATAGTAACTCAGTAGTCCTTATGACACTTCATAGTGCTAAGGGACTAGAATTCCCAGTTGTATTCATGCCAGGGGTGGAAGAAGGCTTATTCCCAAGTTACATGAGTTTAACAGAAGGTGATGATAAGCTAGAAGAAGAAAGACGTCTTTGCTATGTGGGAATCACAAGAGCTAGAGAAAAATTATTTATGCTTTATGCAGACCAAAGAACAATGTTTGGACGTACTCAATATAGTGCGCCATCACGTTTCATTAGAGAGCTTCCCAAAGAAGTAACAAATTTAGCACAGCTAGATAAGGAAAATGATAGCAGAGGCAATAGACAGGCGTTTACAAGCTCTCATTTTGAAGAAAAGAAAAACTTCACAGGTGGTTTTGAAGGTGGAGTAGAGAAAAGAAGCTTTACTGCCACTACTGCAACGGCACCAGAAAAACGTAGTTTTGCCACAAGGGTACCAGAAAAGCCTGGCTTACCAAGTTTTAAAAAGGTTGGTATGCTAGGAAATATAGGTAAAAAACTGGATAATATACCAGAGCCAGTAGCAGACTTTGTAGCAGGAGATACAATAAGCCATATGAAATTTGGAAAGGGAACTATTCAATCTGTTGATAAGGTGAATAATGATATTTTTGTAACCATTGCTTTTGAAAATGGTGATATTAAGCAGTTAAGCACACGTTTTGCTAAATTAAAGAAACTGTAAAGTAAGCCATTAAAGTAAATAGCAAATTGATACAAATCAAGAGAATAAGAAGTAATAAAGAAAATAGAGTTAGATAATAAATAAAAAATCAAAAGAGAACTAGAACAAAGCTAATAACAAAGCATTGAAGGAGAAGGTATGGTAGAAGGAAATACCAAAAAATTATTAAGAAGTATCATGGCAAAAGCAGCATCTTATGTGGAAATCTTGATTAGTGCCTTACTTCTTATAGGGATTTTAATAGGCGCTATTAATTTAGGAACAGAGCTGATTGCTATGGGGAAAGTAGCATTAATAGCACCAGATATTACAATGCCTGTGGAAGAGTATTTAGCGACTGGATTGCAACTGATTATCGGTGTTGAATTTATTAAGATGATTTCCAAGCATACAGTAGGGAGTACGATTGATGTATTACTCTTCGCTATTGCTAGAAAATTAGTGGTTAGTCATGGTGGTGCAATAGATTTATTATTAGGCATTATTGCCATAGCTATTTTATTTATTATTAAAAGGTACTTTGGTAATAAATGCGAAAGGTGTCCGATTGATCCTGCTAAGGCTAAGCTTAAGGAAAGTTAAGGGAGACTTGGCTCCAAAAGGTAACTTTACTTTTTGGAGCTATTATATTTTGGGGAGTTTTCTATTATAATAGAAGTGAAACTAATAAAAACGAAATATAACACATATCTTAACTATAAAAGTATAAAAGGTTTAAAAGAAGAGGTGAAACAATGAAGGCTGTTGAGCGCATGAAAGAATTAGTCGACGTGCTAGGAAAAGCAGCATATGCTTATGAACAAGAAGATAGAGAAGTCATGAGTAACTATGAATATGATAAGTTCTATGATGAACTAAAAAGGTTAGAAGAAGAAACGGGTATCATATTAGCAGGCAGTGTAACACAAAAAGTAGGTTATGAAATAGCTAGCAGTTTACCTAAAATCACACATCCTAAACGGATGCTTTCTTTAGATAAAACAAAAGAAGTAAGTAAATTAAAAGCTTTTTTAGGAAATCAAGAAGGTTTACTTTCATGGAAACTTGATGGGCTTACCATTGTTTGCATTTATGAAGAAGGACAGCTTGTAAGTGCTGTAACAAGAGGAAATGGATCAGTAGGAGAGGAAATTACTAATAATGCAAAAACTTTTAAGGAATTACCTCTTGCTATTGATTACAAAGAACGTGTTGTATTAAGAGGAGAAGCTATTATTACTTATAGCGACTTTGAACGTATTAATGAAGGACTAGGAGAAAAAGAAGAAAAGTATAAAAATCCAAGAAACTTATGTAGTGGAAGTGTGAGGCAGCTTAATCCACAAATTACAGCTGGTAGAAATGTAAGGTTATATGCCTTTACTTTAGTAGAGGGTGGACCGGATGTAGCAACAAAAGCAGAGCAATTAGAATGGCTTAAAGCGAGAGGATTTAAAGTAGTAGAGTATAAGCATGTGACAGCTAATAATATAGAAGAAACAGTAGCTTACTTTGCGGAAGCGATTAAGTCTCAACCCTTTGCTTCAGATGGGTTAGTACTTACTTATAATGATCGTGAGTACTCAGCATCATTAGGAGAAACCGCTAAATTCCCAAAAGATGCAATTGCTTTCAAATGGCAAGATGAGATTGTAGAAACGAAGTTATTAGAAATGGAATGGAACACTTCAAGAACAGGTCTTATTAATCCAGTAGCTATTTTTGAACCTGTTGAGATTGAAGGAACTACCGTAGAAAGAGCTAGTGTACACAATCTGAGTATCTTAGAAGAATTAAAGTTAGGTATTGGGGATACCATAAAAGTTTATAAGGCCAATATGATCATTCCTCAAATTGCAGAAAATCTTACTCAAAGTGCTAATGTAGAAATACCAGAAGTTTGCCCTGTTTGTGGTGCTCATACCATGATTATGAAAGAAAAAGAGGCTAAAACACTTATTTGTCCTAATAGTAACTGTAAAGCGCAACGTTTAAGAGCACTTGCTCATTTTACAACAAGAGATGCTATGAACATTGAAGGTTTATCAGAAGCCACTATTGAGAAGTTACTAGAAAAAGGCTATTTAAAGGATTTCACTTCCTTATATCATCTAGATCGATATGAAGCTGAAGTTATTGAAATGGAAGGATTAGGAAAGAAATCCTTTGATAAGCTTATTAAATCTATTAATAAATCAAGAGATGTAGCGTTAGCTAACTTTGTATATGCCTTAGGTATAGCACAAGTAGGATTAGGAACTGCTAAGCTTATTTGCAAGCATTTTAATAACGAGTTAGACGAGATGATGAAAGCACGCTATGAGCAGCTTATCACAATAGATGGTGTAGGGCCAGTTATTGCTAAGGAATTTGAGGAGTACTTCAATTTAGAAGAAAACAAAGCAATGTTAGAAACCCTAGTAAAAGAAATACATTTTAAACTAGAAAATGTTACGATATCTCAAGAATCACCTATTTTAAATAAAACTTTTGTTATTACAGGTGATGTGAATTACTTTAAAAATAGAAAAGAACTTCAAGCTAAAATAGAAACATTAGGTGGCAAGGTAACGGGATCTGTTAGTAAAAATACAGATTATCTGATTAATAATGATAGTGAGTCAAATTCTAGTAAGAATAAGAAGGCAAAGGAGCTAGGTATTCCTATTTTAACAGAAGCACAATTTCTCGAAATAATAGAGTGATAATGAAAATATGTTGATTAATAATAAAAAGTTGAAAATTATTAGAAAATATCAAAATATCTTTATAAATAGATGTTAAATTAAATTGACATCTATTTATAAACCATATAATATAAGTGTTAAATTGTAGTAATGTTGTCATTCAACATCTATCCTGTCATATAAACTAATGTATTTTGAAATAGATAGGATGCAAAGAGTTATTAGAATTGAGTGCTTTTATTCCTATATGATAAAAGCATTCAATTATTTATAGTAGGATGTTTAAAGTCGAAGGAGGGAACATGATGGATATTATTCAAGCAGCTAAACAGGCTAGGGCAGCAGCTATTCAGTTAGCAGCCATAGATGGAGCTACAAAAAACCAGGCATTACAAGCTATTAGTGAAGCTCTCTTAGAAAATGTAGAGCGTATTAAAGCTGCAAATGCGATTGACTTAAAAAATAGTGAAGAGCAAGGTTTAGAGGCTCCTCTTATGAAAAGATTAAAGTTTGCAGAAGAAAAATTACAAGATGTGGTAGATGGTATTAAAAGTCTTATTGGACTTGAGGAGCCAGTAGGCAAGGTACAAATGCAAACAGAGCTAGATGAAGGACTAATACTAACAAGAATAGCATGCCCAATAGGGGTTATTGGTGTTATATTTGAATCACGCCCAGATGCATTAGTACAAATTTCAACATTAGGACTAAAAAGTGGCAATGCTGTTTTGTTAAAAGGTGGATCAGAAGCAAAAGAAACAAATCGTATTCTTTTTGAAATTATAAGAGAAGCCTCCGTTAAGGCAGGTATACCTGAGGGCTGGATTGTACTTTTAGAAAGTAGAGAGGATGTTAATCAAATCTTGGGAATGGATCAATACATAGATTTACTCATTCCAAGAGGGTCTAATGCTTTTGTAAGTTACATTATGAAGAATACTAATATTCCTGTAATGGGACACGCTGATGGGATTTGCCATGTGTATGTAGATAAAACAGCAGATATTGAGTTAGCAGTAGAGGTAGTAACTGACTCAAAAACACAATCTGTGGCTGTATGTAATGCGTTAGAAACACTATTAGTACACAAAGATATTGCAAGTGCATTCTTGCCTAAATTGAAGAAAAGCTTAGAAGCTAAAGGTGTAGCTATTAGAGGCTGTGAACGTACCCAAAAATTAATAGAAGTACAGGCTGCAACAGAAGAAGATTGGAAAACAGAGTATTTAGATTATATTCTTTCTATTAAAATAGTAGATGATTTAGAAGAAGCTATTAACCACATTAATACCTATGGTTCAGGTCATACAGATTGTATTGTGACTGATAACCAAGAATCAGCAGAAAAATTTATGATGCTAGTAGATTCGGGTAATGTATTCCATAATGTATCTACACGCTTTAGTGACGGATTCAGATACGGATTTGGTGCTGAAGTAGGAATTAGTACTTCTAAACTCCATGCTAGGGGGCCTGTAGGTTTAGAGGGACTTCTAATCTATAAATATAGATTATGTGGTCATGGACAGGTAGTAAATGATTATGCAACTAGAAAGAAAAGTTTTACCCATAAACGTTTAATATAAACAGAGTACTGAGTAAGGGAAAATAACCGAATAGCGAGTTAAGGGGGATGAGCTGTGGAGAATAAGGGACAAGGCCATGATTCCGTTCAAAAAGATAAAATCATCATGGTCAAAAGAATCCTTTTAATGGCAGCAGGGTTACTAATCATTTGCAGTATACTTACTCAAGTATTGTTTCTTTATTTGCAATATAAGTCACATGATACACAGGTGATTGTTTACGAATTAGAACAAGAAGAAAAGTAAACTGCTTAGCTATCAAGCAAAAAGACCATTGTACTCCAATGGTCTTTTTATTTTCTAATAAAACAAAGATTATATAATTTTAACGAGTTCTTAACGGCTATTATATTTTCTTTCATATTGTGTATATAATGCATAAGCTATAATAGAAAATAGAATAGGTCCGGCAGCTGCAAAGATTGTATCCATTAATTTATTTTTAATAAGGGCAGGCTCGATAATAGAGAAAATATTGGCAAAGCCAATCACACAAGTTACAATAATAGTTGCTGTTAAAGCAATACCATAGCTTTTATAGATTTCAAAGGGTTTATGAATGTGGCTTTTCTTCTTAAAGAAAGGAAAGGCAATAGCTAAAAACATATAAGGAATAGTCATAGCAACATTCGTCATATTAATAAGTGTATTAAAAAAAGCAGAAGCACTTTCACCACCAAAAGAAACAAATAAGATAAGTACACAAACAATAACACCTTGAACATACATAGCATTAAGTGGCATATCATTTTTTAAGGCACCTAATTTGCCCGGCCATAATTTTTCAGGAGTACCTTCAATGAGCTGTTTAAGTGGAGAATAAATAAGTGTAAAGAATGCACCTGTTAAAGCTAAGAACATAGCCAGACCTGTAAGGCGGGCAACAATATTACCTATATTTAAAGCTAGTGAAGTGCCAGCACCAAAGGCAGTAGCTAATTCATACCCTAAGTTTTGCATGATAATATAAGTAACATTAGCGGTATTAACACCTTCATTAGAAAGAACAGTATCCCAATTAATAAAGATACCATTACAGAAAATACCTATGGAGTAGCCTATGGAAATAACAATAGCAGCAATAGCAACTCCCTTAGGAAAAGTTTCTTCAGCTTTATGAGTCTGGTCTACCAAACCACCAACAGCTTCAATACCACCGTAAGCAAAAATAGCATAGGTTAAAAAAGAAAAGATAGAAGGTAAAGTTTGATAATTGGGATTAGGAGACTGATAAAAAGCACGTGTAGCTGTTTGGATAGGTTCAGCAAATTGACCACCATTTAAAGCTAAGACAATAAAGCCACCTAGAATAAGGAGGGCATTTAAAAACATAATGGCAGTACCGCCCACAGAAGCAACTTGCTTAATCCAACTAATACCTTTAGAAGAAATATAAGTTACAATAATAATCCAAAGAACGCCAAGTAGGCCAATAACTTGAGTACTATTTAAACCACCGATGGCAAGAAAGCCAGTACGGTCTTCACCAAATAGTGCATTAGACAAAGGAATCCATATACTAGAAGCTACATTAACTTGCCAAATTAAATAGGAGGCATACCACATAAACGTGCCGATAAAAGCATATTTAGGTCCAATAGAAGCACTCATCCAGGAATAGATTCCTCCTTTTTCTTGCTTAAAGGCAGCCCCATATTCAGCCATCATAAAAGCATAAGGTAAGAAGAAAGCTAGAGCTCCTAGAATATACCAAGGAATAGCACCATACCCCATAAGATAAAAAGCTCTAGGCATATTCGCAAAGCCGTAGACGGAGGTAAAGATCATCAGAACTAGAGAAGTAAGTGTTAGTTTTTTTGTGTTTTGTGTTGTCATAAAGACCCTCCCGGTAATGTATAACATTGAAGTCATTTCAATTATTATGTATTAGCGTGTGCAATAAATAGAAAAAAATACTTTTAATCAAAAAAAACATAAAAATATCATTGACAAATATTTTAGATGTGGTATGATAAATATATCCAAAGGATAATTATTATTACTTAGAAATAAAAATTATCTACGAAATTTTTCAAAAATGGGAGGAAATAAAAATGAAAAAATATGTATGTACAGTATGTGGTTATGTTTATGAAGGTGAAGCAGCTCCAGAAGCTTGCCCAATTTGTAAAGCAGGTTCAGATAAATTTAAAGAACAAGCAACAGAAGGCCTTGTTTGGGCTGATGAACACGTAGTAGGAGTAGCTAAAGGCGTAGATGAAAGAATCATTGAAGGTTTAAGAGCTAACTTTGAAGGTGAATGTACAGAAGTAGGTATGTACTTAGCTATGTCTAGAGTTGCACACAGAGAAGGTTATCCAGAAATCGGTCTTTACTGGGAAAAAGCAGCACATGAAGAAGCAGAACATGCTGCAAAATTCGCTGAATTATTAGGTGAAGTGCTTACAGATTCAACAAAGAAAAACCTTGAAATGCGTGTAGCAGCTGAAAATGGAGCAACAGCAGGTAAAAAAGAATTAGCAACACTTGCAAAACAATTAGGATTAGATGCTATTCATGATACAGTACATGAAATGGCTAAAGATGAAGCTCGTCATGGTAAAGCTTTCGAAGGTCTTTTAAATAGATACTTCGGTAAATAATTAATACATTTAACTTAAACCTTGTATTTTACCCCATAAGGAAATTTAACATTGGAAAGTGGCTACATAAAATGTAGTCACTTTTTGCTATTTATAAAGATAGTTTTTGTGTAAATTAACTTTATAAAGAAAAATAAATAGAAAATAGCATAGCTGTATTAACACTTTGTTAATAAAAATGTAAAAAAATGTTTGTTTATAATAAAACTAATACCAGTTATAATTAAATATATTTTAGGATAAAATATACTACAAAAATAAACAAAAAATAGACTAGAACGAGGATAGGAGAAATCATGACTACTTTAAACACTAAACTTATCAATCAACAAGGGTTACATGCAAGACCAGCTACTTTATTCTGTAAAGAAGCATCACAATTTAAATCAGATATTAAATTAGTATATGGAGATAAAGAAGGAAACGCAAAAAGCTTAATCGCTCTTTTAGCAATGGGACTTACATCAGGAGCAGAACTTCAAGTTGTAGCTGAAGGTGAAGACGAAGAAGCAGCAGCTAAACATATGGCAGATTTCATCGGCACTTTCCAAGAATAATTGCTAGCTTAGGAGGAAGAACATATGAAAAAAGGTATTGCAGCTTCCAAAGGCTATGCAATTGGTAATGTTTTTGTCTATGAAGAGAAAGAACTTATTATCACAGATGAAAAAGTTACAGATATAGCAGTAGAACTTGAAAAACTTCAAGGAGCAGTAGCATTATGCAAAGAGCAACTTGAGAAAATCAAACAAAAAACATTAGAAAATGTAGGTGAGCATGAAGCTGCTGTTTTCGATGCACATCTTCTTATCTTAGAGGATCCAGAGTTTGTAGGCTCTGTAGAAGCTGAGATAAAAAATAATAGTATCAATGCTTTAAAAGCCGTTGAAACAGTTTCAAATAGCCTTGTAAGTTTATTTGAAGCTATTGATGATGCTTACCTTAGAGAGCGTGCAGCAGATATTAAAGACGTCTCTAAACGTATGCTAGCTAATTTAGCTGGACATACAGTTGGTTTAGAGATTTCAGAGGATAATACGATTGTAGTAGCACATGACTTAACTCCATCTGATACAGCACAACTTGATAAAACAAAAGTAAAAGGATTTATTACTAATATTGGTGGTAGAACTTCTCACTCTGCCATTATGGCAAGAACACTTGAAATTCCGGCTGTTGTTGGTCTTGGTGATATTACAAGTGTAGTTAAAAATGGTGATAGAGTTATTGTAGATGGCATTGAAGGAATAGCTATTATTAATCCAGATGAAGCAACTATCAAGGCCTATGAAGCTAAAATCGAAGCTTTTGCAGCTGAGAAGGAAGAACTTAAAAAGCTTCTTAATGTAAAAGTTGTTGATAAGAGCGGCAAACATATTGAAGTATGTGGTAACATCGGTAAACCTAAAGATGCAGATCAAGTATTAGAAAACGGTGGAGATGGTGTAGGTCTCTTTAGAACAGAATTCTTATACATGGACAGAGATGCTGCTCCTACAGAAGAAGAACAATTTGAAGCCTACAAATATGTTCTTGAGACTATGAAAGATAAGAAAGTTGTTATTAGGACACTAGATATTGGTGGAGATAAAACACTTCCCTATTTACCATTACCAGAAGAAATGAATCCGTTTTTAGGTTATAGAGCGATTCGTTTATGTTTAGATCAAACAGGTATTTTTAAAGTACAGCTTAGAGCACTTTTAAGAGCGTCTGTGTATGGTAAGTTAGCAGTCATGTTCCCAATGATTTCAGGAATTGAGGAATTTGAACAAGCAAAAGCTGTGGTAGATGAATGTAAAAAGGAACTTGATACAGAAGGAATTGCTTACTCAAATGAGATTGAGTGGGGAATTATGATTGAGATTCCAGCAGCAGCAGTTATGGCTGATGAACTAGCAAAATATGTTGATTTCTTCTCAATTGGAACAAATGACCTTATTCAATATACTTTAGCAGCAGATAGAATGAGCGAAAAAGTTTCTTATCTTTATAACCCAATGCACCCTGCTGTTTTAAGACTTATTAAAATGACAATTGAAGGTGCTCATAAACATGGTAAATGGGTTGGCATGTGTGGAGAAATGGCAGGAGATGAAGCAGCTATTCCAACACTCCTTGAGTATGGACTAGATGAATTTTCTATGAGCGCAACCTCTATTTTAAATGCTAAAAAAATCTTAATGAATCACTAAAATAATTAATATCGATAAAAGGTATATAAAAGTAAAAATTTTATATACCTTTTATTTTTTTATTTACAATTAGTATACCGAGTGGTATAGTGAAACATATCATATGATAGAGAAAAATAGTAGAGTCATATAAAAATAGGGAGAATCCATGGATAACAAAGAAAAAATTCTAACCTGTGCATTAGAACTCTTTTCAGATAGGGGGTATGATGCAGTAGGTGTACAAGAAATTGTAAATGAAGCGGGAATAACTAAGCCAACTTTATATCATTATTTTGGAAGTAAAGAGGGATTACTTCAGTCCTTATTAACGTTGAAACATGAAGGACTGATAAAAAGGCTTAGCCAAGCAGCAGAGTATAAAGGCGATTTACCTTTAACAATGTATCGGCTTACACAAGCTTATTTTGACTATGCAAAAGAGAACAGAATCTTTTACCGTATGCTACTAGCCATGAGGTTTTATCCTCCGGCTAGCGATGGATATAAAGTGGCAAGGCCACTTGTTAATGAACAGATTCGAGTATTAGAGGAACTTTTTACTAAAGCGTCTATACAACATGGTAATATGAAGGGAAGGCAAAGAACTTATGCCATTACTTACTTAGGAATGGTCAATGCTTATATTGAATTGCATGACAACGAGGATTCTTTAGAAGAGGATAATCTTATTAGAAAGGCAACACATCAATTTATGCATGGTATCTTCTCTTAAAAGGATAAGTTTGATATAAACAGAAGCTAATGAGATAGATGAAAGGGGTAGAAAAATGGCAGAATGGATTAAAGAGGCAATATTTTATCACATTTATCCTCTGGGATTTTGTGGAGCACCAAGAGAAAATAGTAAAGACTTGATAGTAGAAAATCGCATTTCCCGGGTAATAGAATGGATACCACATCTGAAAAATTTAGGTGTAAATGCTATTTATTTTGGACCAGTATTTGAATCAAGTCGTCATGGTTATGATACAATGGATTACTATCAAATAGATAGACGATTAGGTAGTCATTTAGATTTCAAGGAAGTTTGTAATCAGCTACATGCTGCAGGTATTAAAGTTGTTTTAGATGGGGTTTTTAATCATGTAGGGAGGGACTTTTGGGCATTTAAAGACTTACAAGCAAAAAGAGAACAGTCTCTTTACAAGGATTGGTTTGTTAATATTAATTTTGATGGAAATAGTCCATATAATGATGGGTTTTATTATGAAGGCTGGGAAGGACATTTTGATTTAGTAAAACTCAATTTAACACATCCAGAGGTAATTAGGCATATTTTCGGAGCGGTTAAAAGCTGGATAGAAGAATTTCAAATAAATGGCTTAAGATTAGATGTGGCTTATTGCATGGATCAAGAATTTTTAGGAAAGCTTGTAGCATTTTGTTTAGAACAAGATCAAGAGTTTTGGTTGATGGGAGAAATGATACATGGAGAGTACTCACGTATAGCGAGAAGTGGCTTATTGCATTCAGCAACTAACTATGAATGTTATAAGGGAATCTACTCAAGTCATAATGATAAAAATTATTTTGAGATCAACTATTCTTTAAATCGTTTATTTGGGCAAGGAGGAATATATAAAGACTTATTATTATATAACTTTATAGATAATCATGATGTTAATCGCATTACTAGTAGTTTAAAGAAAAAAGAGCATTTGACAAATGTATATACATTACTTTTTACTATGCCAGGAATCCCCTCTATTTATTATGGAAGTGAGTGGGGAATACTAGGTGACAAGGCAAATGGAGGAGATGAGGTGCTAAGACCTTGCCTTAATTTAAAAGAGTTATTGCAAGAAGATCAAAATATAGTAGAACATATTAGGGGGCTTGCAAGGATAAGAAAAAATTCAGAAGTTATTTGTAATGGTTTATATGAACAAGTATTAGTCAAAAATGAACAGCTAGTATTTGCACGTGTATATCATAATAAGAGAGTATTTGTTGTGCTAAACTTAGCAGAGCAAGAAGTAACATTATATTTTAAAGTGGGGCAAGAAAGTAAACTAAAAGATTTATTACACGATGAAAAGTATTATACTCCAATAGGAGGAAACGTGGGAATAAATATGCCTCCATTTTCAAGTACTGTTTTAGAAGGAAATTATTCTTGAAGAAGATAAGAAAATAAGGTAAGCTATGAGAAAAAGATAAATATAGAGAGGGGAAAAGATTTGTACGATAATCTAAGTATAAGAGATGGCCATATGCATACACCATTTTGTCCTCATGGGACTAAAGATACTTTAGAAAGCTATGTAGAGAAGGCGATAAAGGAAGGAAGAAGAGAAATAACGTTTACAGAGCACTTTCCTATGCCAGAGGGTGTTACTACAGAGACATTTCGAAGAGAGTGTACATTGTTAGAAGAAGAAATCCCAGCCTATATAGAAGCCATCGGAAGAGTAAAAGTGAATTATAAAGAACGTATAGCGATTCATTTAGGTTTTGAAGTAGACTATATAGAGGGCTATGAGAATAAGATTACAGATGCTTTAAATCAGTATGCTACAACTATCGAAGACGGTGTTTTATCAGTGCATTTTGTGAAATTTGAAAATCAGTATTATGCGATAGATTACTTGCCAGACTTTGAAACACTCCTTACTAAGATACAAAGCCTAGAAAAAATTTATGATTTATATTTTGAGACAGTTCTTAAATCTATAGAAGCTGACTTAGGGAAATATAAACCTAAGCGAATCGGACATCCTACGTTAGTTCGTATTTTTAATAAAAAATATCCTATGGCATATGAAAATGAATGTTTGTTTCAAGCAATCGTTACAGCTCTTAAAGAAAAAAAGTATGAGATCGATTTTAATATGGCTGGATTAAAGAAAGAGTTCTGCAAGGAGACTTATCCTTCTGGAAGACTTTTAGAACTTATAAAAAAAGAGCATTTGCCATTAATATTGGGGTCAGACGCACATTGTGCAGAACAGGTTAAAATAGACCTATCTTCTTTCTAGAAGATAGGTCTATTTTATAAAAAGATTATATGATTAAGTATAACTTTTCATTTAAACATAAGATAATAATTGTGAAAATATAACTATTTTTTTAATAACTATTTACAATTTATATTCAAAATTATATAATAAGCATAAATTGAGTGATTAAATTATATTTTTAAGTAAGGAAACTAAATTCTACAGTCGAAGAACATTGAGAAATGGGGGTAGCTTATGAAGAAGAAGCCTTTTTTTTTGAAAAAGCATGGAATCGATACCAATAACGATACCGTAAAATCATTAAAAGTGAATCGTCACAAGCTTAAATTGAAAAATCAACTCATAGCCATTTTTATAGTCATTAGCTTAATCCCTACGTTGATTATTATGGCGATGAGTATGAATATTACAACTCGTTCTACTCAAAATGTCGTTGGAGATTATTCTCAAAAAATAGTGGAGCAGCTCAGTTATAATATAGAAAACTATATTTCTGTGGCTAGGACTACTATGGGTGATATTGTAGGCTTTCAAAAGTTACAGAATTACATAAAGAAAGTCAAACAAAATGATATGGTAGGAGCATCTACTTATTTTGGAGATGTTAAGGAAAGAGTAAGAAGCACTTTGAAAACACAACAAGCTATTTTAGGCTTTTGCGTATTGGTTAATGATAAGAAGATTTATCAAGAAGCTAATATCTCTTTTGATTTTGATGTAGAAGCTTTTTCTGCAAGCGAAGCTTATACAAAAGTTCAAGAAATACCAACTTCTGAATTTTATTGGTTTACATTAGAGGCTGATGGAGAACGAAATATTTATTTGGTTAGAAAAATGCTAAACTCTAATGATACATTATTAATTGCCCTTGTGAATAAAGATTATTTAAATGAGCTATTAGAATTAGCAGATCTTAAAAAGGATATATCTATGATGATTGTAGATGCTCAAAATCAAGTTATTACAAGCAATAATAATGGTGTTATTGATGAAAAGCTTATTACTTATATGAGAGAATCATCAAATACAACAGAAACACTTAATCTTTCTGATAATTTGGTAAGCTTCGTAAAGACCAGTAATGGTTGGGGAATTACTAGTAGTGCAGCTATGGATAATTTATTAAAAGACTACCATGATGATAGTAGAGTAATCTTTATTGTTGTAGGTGTCATACTATTAGTGGTTATCTTGATAAGCATTCTTATTAGTAGAAAAATTACAAAGCCTATTGTTAAAATGGCTTCATATATGATGCGTGTAGAGAAAGGACAACTTAGCTTTAAACAGGAATTAGAACAAGAATTAGAATATAACAATGTAGAAATGCATATTTTAGTAAAAGGTTTTACGAGTATGCTAAATACCTTAGATAGTATGATAGGTAAAGCTAAAGCAGTTACTTCTTCTGTATATGAGCATACGCATTCACTTCAAGATATGGCACAAGATACAAGTTTATCAGCAACAGAAGTAGGAAAGACAATTGAATCTGTAGCATTAGGTGCACAAACTCAGAACAAGGAAATAGAAGAATCTGTTACACTTATTAATGTACTTTCGAATAATATTAATAAAGTAACAGATTCGATGGAACACATTAGGGAAGCTTCTAAACAAACAATGAGTATGAGTGAAGCGACTAAAGTACGCCTAACGGATCTTTATAATGGAGCTCAAAATACTATTCGAATTAGTGAGAAAGTAAGCGAGTGTGTGCAAGAATTAGGTGAAGAAGCAGAAGGAATTCATAAGATTTTGGATATGATTCAAAATGTTAATGGACAAACAAATTTGCTTGCATTAAATGCTGCCATTGAAGCAGCTAGAGCAGGAGAAGCTGGAAAAGGCTTTGCTGTCGTTGCAGATGAAGTAAGAAAGCTCTCAGTACAAACAGAAAGTGCTATATCTAATATAGCGAGTACACTGCAGATTATCGAAGAAAAGAAAAAGCTTACTTTAGAACAATTAATGATGGCCCTAGAAGTATTTAATAAACAATTACCAATGGTAAATGGTGTAACAGAAATATTCACAGATATTGATACTAAGATGAAAGAAGTGGATATTTCACTTAATAATGCCCATCATATGATTGGTAAAGTGGTAGAAGAGAAAGAAGCAGTAGAAAAGAAAATGAAATATATTGCTCAAGTTGTAGAAGAAGCTGTAAGTGTTACAGAGGAAGTTAGTGCTGAAACAGTTGAACAAATTGAGGCATCAAAAAGTATTACACAATTAGCTGATGAATTAGCGCTAACGGTTGAGCAACTTGAAGAAAGTTATAAGATGTTTAATTAAGAATTCTATTGGTAAAAATACATAAAAAAATAATTTGAAAAATATTATAAAATATATTGATTTTTTAATAAAAGACGTATAAAATGAAAATATAGAAATTGGAAACGATTTCGATGTTTATATTGTATAAATCAAAAAAATGGATATTACGATATAAATCAAATATGACTAAATTATTATTATAAAATAGTATAAGATTAGTGTAATGTATATAACCAAAAAACAGCGTGAGTAACTAGAAAAAAGCACATAACCTTGGGAACGATACCGTATCATAATAATTTAAAGGTAAAATCAGTATAAGTTATGATCAAAGTTCTTATGGCTTATATATAGTTATAAGAGTTTGATATAGATGAAGTAATTAATTATTTAAATGGGCGAAAGTCCAAAATAAGGGGGATATTTATGAGTAAAAAATTATCACTTGCAATGAGTATGGCATTAATCGGTGCAATGAGTGTATCAATGGTTGGTTGTAATAAAACAACACCAACATCAGAATCACCAGCACCAGCAGAAACACCAGCTGAATCAGTAGCACCATCAGAAGCACCAGCTGAAACACCAGCTGAGGCTGAAGTACCACAACCAGAAGATGGCGCAAAACTTACTCTTTGGGGTGCAGCAGATGACCAAGAAATGTTAACACAAATGGCAGATGCTTTTAAAACAAAATATGCTGACAAAAACATTGAAATCACTTTACGTGTAAATGGCGAAGATACAGCTAAAGACGAAGTTCAAAAAGACTTAGATGCTGCAGCTGACGTTTTCTCAATCGCTCATGACCAACTTGGATCACTTGTTCAATCAGGAGCTATTTATGAAAATACTCTTTTTGCTAAAAATGTAACAGATAACGACTCAGACGGTGCTATTACTGCAGCTACATATGATGGAAAAATCTATGGTTATCCAAGTGCTTCAGAAACATACTTCTTATACTATGATACATCAATCTTTAAAGCAGAAGATGTAGCATCTCTTAACACTATTCTTGATGCACAAGTACCAGATGGTGTAACAAAATTTGGTTTTGATATGGGTAATGCATACTTCTCAGGAGCATTCTTCTTAACAAATGATTGCCAATTATTTGGTGAAACAGGTGCAGATGAAACAGTTTGTACATTCAACAATGCTGGTGGTTTAGAAATGGCTAACTTCATTGCTGGATTAAAAGCTAAAGGTGCTGCAGCATTAGATGACGCTGCTGCTGGTACTCAATTCGAAGCTGGTAAATTAGGTGCATATGTAGGTGGACCATGGAAAGCAGCTGATTACAAAAAATTCTTAGGTGATCGTTATGGTGTGGCTAAATTACCAACAATCAATACAGGATCTGCTGACAAACAAATGAAATCATTTGCTGGATACAAATTATATTGTGTAAAATCTAATACACAATATCCAGTTGCAGCAATGACACTTGCAGACTTCTTAACAAATGAAGAAAATCAGATTAAGAGATTTGAAATGAGACAACTTCTTCCAACAAATAAAACAGCAGCTTCAAATGAAAAAGTTACTTCAGATGCAACAGTAGCAGCAACACTTGCTCAACTTGAATTCGGTGTAGCAATGCCATCTGTTCCTAAAATGAGTAACTTCTGGACTCCAACAGGTGCATTCACAAAAGATGCATTTGATGGTAACATTCAAGCAGCTGATATGCAAGCTAAACTTGATAGCCTTGTAAGTGATATCCTTCAATAATAGGATTGCTTAAAACTAAATGATATGAGTAAACAATATTTGTTGCGACTTTAGTTGCAGCAAATATTGTTATATATGCATATTATTCTAATACTGACTGAATGGAGGAGCTTGTATGAGTGAAGTAGCAGTTGAAAAAACTAAAAATCAAAAACCCAAGAAACAAAGTACCAATATCTTCTCAGTATTTGCAAAAGGAGATGCATTAACTAAGCTTTCCTTCCTGATCATGGGAAGTGCAAATATTGCTAGAAAACAATTTTTAAAAGGAATCATTTATTTAATAGCAGAAATAGCATTTATCTATTATATGGTTACTATAGGTGTAGATAAATTAATAGGATTTACAACATTAGGAACCCAAGCACAAACACAGGTATATGATGAAGTTATTAAAATTAATAGAACAGTACCAGGAGATAACTCCATGTTGTTCTTAATTTATGGCGTAGCAACATTAGCTATTATCCTTGTATTTATATTACTTTATGTAAGTAATGTTTATAGCGCTTATAAATTACAAAAGTTGATTGAAGCAGGCAAACCTGTACCAACATTGAAGCAAGAAATAAAAGAGTTATTTGATAAACGTTTCCATGTGACCTTAATGACACTTCCTGTTATTGGTATCATGGTGTTTACAGTACTACCACTTTGCTATATGATTTTAATAGCATTTACTAACTATGATATGGATCACCAACCACCAGGACAATTATTTACTTGGGTAGGACTTGCAAACTTTGGTGAAATGCTTAACCAAGGTTCGAAATTTGGTGCAACTTTTGGACCGGTTCTAGGTTGGACATTAGTATGGGCAGTTGTTGCAACCTTCTCTAATTATTTCTTTGGTATTGTCTTGGCACTTATGATTAATAAAAAGGGCATTAAACTTAAGAAAATGTGGCGTACAATATTTGTTATAACAATGGCCATTCCACAGTTTATTTCTTTATTAATCATGAGACAGATGCTTAATGATTATGGGGTTGTTAATGTTGCTTTACAGAATTTGGGATTAACTTCTAAAGCTGTTCCTTTTTTGACGGATCCAACATTAGCACGTATATCTGTTCTTACTGTTAACTTGTGGGTAGGTATTCCTTATACAATGCTAGTAACTACAGGTATATTAATGAATATCCCTAATGATTTATATGAAGCTGCTGAGATTGATGGAGCATCCAAGTTGAAGGCATTTACAAAAATTACAATGCCATATGTTGTTTTCGTAACAGCACCTTATTTAATCACACAATTTATTGGTAATATAAATAACTTTAATCTTATTTACTTCCTTACAAAAGGAGAGCCTATGACGACAGATTATTACTTCGCAGGAAAGACAGATCTCTTGGTTACATGGCTCTATAGATTAACAGCTGATAGAAAAGATTATAGTAGAGCATCGACTATTGGTATTGCAGTCTTTGTATTATCCGCAATATTTGCCTTGATCGCTTTCCGCTTTACATCATCTAATAAGCAGGAGGAGGATTTCCAATGAGCAAAAATAAAATGGGTATGCAAGCCAAGAACAAAATTAGTAACACAGCAGTGTATGCTATATTAACAATCTTAAGTATTATATGGATAATACCTATTGTATGGATTATCCTTACCTCTTTTAGAGAAGAGCGAGGTGCTTTTGTCAATTATATTATTCCTAGAGGTTTTACTATTAATAATTACATTAATTTGTTTACTAATACCACATTCCCATTTGGTAAGTGGTTTATGAATACTTTTATTGTCGCAGTAATCTCATGTATTTTAAGTACCTTTATCAATGTGTCTACAGCATATGTTATGTCTAGATTGCGTTTTAAACTTAGAAAAGCTTATATGAATTTTGCACTAATCATAGGTATGTTCCCAGGATTCATGTCCATGATTGCAGTGTACTATATCTTAAAAGCAATTAATCTTACACAAAGTTTAACGGCTTTAGTATTAGTATACTCAGCTGGTGCAGGTATTACTTTCTACATAGCAAAAGGTTTCTTTGATACCATTTCCAGAGAAGTAGATGAAGCTGCTATGTTAGATGGTGCTACTAAAGCACAAGTATTTACCAAGATTGTTATACCTCTTTCAAAACCAATCTTAGTAAGTACAGCACTTCAAGCCTTCATTACCCCTTGGATGGATTTCATTTTTGCTAAATTCATCATGGGTGATAATTATGAAAAATACACAGTAGCTATTGGTTTATTTACAATGGTTAGTAAAAAAGATAATATGGATCCATACTTTACTATGTTCGCCGCTGGTTGTGTATGTATCGCTATTCCTATTGTACTTTTATTTACATACTTACAAAAATACTATGTAAGTGGTATTACTGGAGGAGCTGTTAAAGGATAGGTGAAGCATGAAAAAAAGATGGTCTTTTATCATACTTGTGATGATTATATGCTTAATAGGTGGTTGCAGTCATGCAAAAGAAGAACCACTTATTCAGGATAAATATAGAAATTACTATGAGATTTTTGTGTACTCCTTTTGTGATAGTAATGGAGATGGTATAGGAGATTTAAATGGTGTAACCTCAAAACTAGATTATCTAGTGGATTTAGGTATTGATGGTATTTGGCTTACACCTATTATGCCATCGGATACGACTCACAAATATAATGTAGAAGATTACATGGCCATAGATTCTACTTTTGGAACGATGGAGGATTTTGATCGTTTGATGGAAGAATGCAACAAGAGAGGAATCAATGTAATCTTAGATTTGGTTGTTAATCATACCTCTACCAAACATCCTTGGTTTTTAAAGGCTTTGGATGAGGTTAAAGCAGGCAAACCGGGGAAATATGCAAACTATTACTCTTTTGTACAAAATGAAGAAGAAAAAAATAGCCTAGACGATGAGGGGGGCTACCATTCAACCGGAATTGGTAATTATATGTATGAGTATGCCTTTACAGATAATATGGCTGCACTTAATTTGGAAAATAAAGAAGTTGTAACTGAAATCAATAACATCGCTAAGTATTGGTTGGATAAGGGTGTAGTAGGTTTTAGGCTAGATGCGGTTAGACATTATTGCTTTGATCAAGCAAAGAGTATTAACTTTTTAAAGGAATTTTATAAATACTGTCAAACTATTAATCCTGAAGTTTACATGGTAGGAGAAGTGTTTAGTAGTGGTAGTATGATTGAGACCTTTTATGAGACAGATATTGATAGTTATTTTAACTTTATGTTTGCAAAAGCTGATGGACGTATTACTTCTAACTTAAGAGGTAGGGCTGGTGCAGACTTTGTTCAAAGTCTGTATAAATGGCAAGAGCGTATTAGTAAGGTGAAAGCTAATTATATTGATGCTAATTTCTTATCCAATCATGATACAGACCGTTATTTTGGGGTCATTGGTAAAGACAACATCAAACAGAAAATGGCTGCTAGTATGTATTTGATGATGCCAGGTAATAGTTTTACTTATTATGGAGAAGAAATTGGTATGTTAGGTTCAGGACATGATGCTAATAAACGAGCACCTATGGTATGGTCAACAGAGTCAGACGAGGAAATGACTACTCCTATTCCTGAAAGTGACAATATACCTGCTATAGAAAAAGGTGTTAAAGAGCAAGAAAAGGAAAAAGATAGCTTGTTTGCTTTTTATAAAAAAGCACTACATATAAGACAACAGAATACTGAGATTGCAAGAGGTAGAATAGAGCCTATAGAATTAGAAGATAAGCAAATGGGTGCGTACACAACTACTTATAACGATTCTAAAGTTATTATTATTCATAATCTAGGAGATCAAACTAAAACGATAACGTTAGATACGAGTACGTATAACTATAGTAAAATTCAAGATTCCTTACTAACAGGCAATGAAAAAGCAACATTAAAAGGTAGTGAAATAACATTGCCACCTATGTCTACAGTAATCTTAAAATAAAGAGAGAGTTATACAAAAGCTACAAGTTTTAAGGCTTTTCTCATCCTAGCTTAAATGTTATGAGCTAGGATGAGAACGACTTAATCTTGTAGCTTTTTAATATGAAGTGAAAAAGGGAAAATACTTAATAAAAGGAATAAAATCACTTGACATATAAAAAGGGTTTGGGTATAATGATGAAGTCGACTGAAAAAGAGACAAGTTATTGTCGGGGTGTGGCTCAGTTTGGCTAGAGCGCCTGATTTGGGTTCAGGAGGCCGCAGGTTCGAGTCCTGTCACCCCGATGCTAAGACCAGTTAAGTTATTATGACTTAACTGGTCTTTTTGCTAGTTAAGAATTGCTATATAAAAATGATTATATTTTTAGTTCCTAATATAAAGAAGCTAACATTATTGTTAGGTAATTGTAAGGTGAAGTGACTAGTTAGGGTACTAAAGATAAATTATAATAGTATAGGCTATGTAGCATGGGAAAAGAAGTTAGGAGAGAATGAATATGTCTATTTTTGAAGCGATTATTCAAGGAGTATTACAAGGAATTACAGAGTTTTTACCTGTTTCAAGTTCAGGGCATTTAGCTTTATTTCAGCATTTTAGTGAGGTAGAGGCTGAGAGCTCAGGTTTTATTATGGCACTTTTGCATTTAGGGACTTTAGTAGCTATTTTTGTGGCCTTTCGTGAGACGATATGGGCTCTTATTAAAGAAGCATTAAGTATGCTAAAAGATATTTTTACTTTAAAGTTTACTTTAAAACAAATGAATGATGAACGTAAGATGATTGTGATGCTCATTGTAGCAACACTTCCGCTAGTTATTTTGTATCCATTTAAGTGGGTATATGATAGCATTGTAGCAAAGGGTGGTTTGCTTTTATTAGGCCTTTGCTTTTTATATACTTCTGCCATTTTATTTATTTCAGATCGAAGGGATAATGGTAAAAAGACTGTTAGAGAAATGAGTTATGGCAATGCTCTCTTTATAGGTCTATTTCAAGGGATAGCACTATTTCCTGGAATATCTCGTTCAGGATCAACTATTGGGAGTTCATTAATTGCAGGATTCTCTAAAGACTTTGCAGTTAAATTTTCATTTATTTTAGGTATTCCGGCTATTTTAGGAGGCTGTCTAGTAGAAATAAAAGAAGCAATGGAAACTTCCGTGCCTGTTGAAATCTTACCAATGGTAATTGGTTTTGTAGTGGCAGCAATAGTAGGTTATCTTTCAATTAAGATGATTGATTGGTTGGTTAAAACAGATAAATATAAAGTGTTTGCTTATTATACCTTGGTGGTCGGAATCATTACCTTAGGAATTAATTTTTTAGGATAGTAAAATATAAACAAAAAAGTGTCATGCATAGATATTTAAATCCTATGCATGGCATTTTTTACAATCAGGCTCATGTATTTAATTTTATCACCTATTACAATGGCTAAAAAGACATAACAGTGGCTCCTCAGCATTTTAATGAACTTTTTGAGGAAGGTAGTAGGTTATGAAAGCTAAATCAATGAGTGGGAACTCCTAAAGTCTTGGCCTGTGCACCCTAAGCTAGGAGACTAAGACCTTAAGACTCTGATTTTAAACTTTTTTTTGTGAAAAACTTATAAAATAGATAAAGCTTATAAATACTGCCCCGAGAAGAGTTGTCCGTATGAATAGAACTGATGGGATATTAGGGGGGCGTAAGCTTATAACTTTGTTTTATATCTCTATATATGTAGCGAGCTGATTAAATTCTTAATAGAAATATAAAAAACAGCTCAAGAAAGTTTATTAACTATCTTGAGCTGATTAAAACATTATTATTAATTAAAGGGAGATGTTACAGAGTATGAATGAACTTTCTAAAATGAGTAAGTCCCTCTTGATTTAATTTAAAAACACCAGCGTCTTCTAATACACGAGTAAACTTCTTACCTAAGGCAGCTTGTATAAATGCATTGATTTCACTGCCGCCGTAAAGTGCTTTTAGTTCCTCAGCCCAAGGAAGATGATAGGGTTTAACCTCTACTTCTTGGCCTTGTATGTATGCCTTAACTTCTTCTAGTTCGTTAAGAAGACGTCCAGGTAAAATGGCAAGTCCCATGACTTCAATTAAACCGATATTTTCTTTTTTAATATGATGTACATCAGCATGAGGGTGGAAGATACCTAGAGGATGTTCATCTGATGTACGGTTGTTGCGTAGTACAACATACATCACATAATTTTCCCCAGTTTTTTTGGCAATCGGTGTAATGGTATTATGTCTAGTGCCATCTGTTTCAGCTAAAATATTTACTTCAGCATCCGAATAAGTCTTCCAAGTTTCATAAATATAGTTTGTGCATTCAGCGACATCTTCTAATTGAGGGCTTGAGAGTTTAATAGTAGTAAGAGGCCAGTTGAGTATTTCAACAGTAACACTAGGGTAAGTATTAAGTGTAAAAGTTTCGAGGGTTGTAGCACGATTAATAGGGAATTCATAACAACCACCTTGATAGTGCTCATGAGATAAAATGGAGCCTCCTACAATAGGTAAATCAGCATTTGAACCAATAAAATAATGAGGAAATAGCTTAACGAAATCTAATAGATTATAGAAGCTGTTTTTAGTTAAAGACATAGGTTCATGAGTTTGAGAAAGTAAAATACAATGTTCGTTATAATAAAGATAAGGTGAGTATTGAAGCATCCAATCTTTATTGTTAAGATGAAGGGCTATAGTGCGATGATTAGCACGATCGGGATGTGACAAAGTACCTGCATACCCTTCATTCTCAATGCAGAGCAAACAACTTGGATAGTGACTTGCTGGTACATTTTTTAATCTAGCAATTTCCTTTGGGTCCTTTTCAGGTTTGGAAAGATTAATAGTGATATCTAAAGACCCATAAGGAGAAGATGTCCTAAACTCAACATTTTTAGCAATACGATTCATTTTAATATAGTTTGAATTCTGGCTTAATTGATAAAAATAAGAAGTTGCTGATGTTGGGCTATGTTCATAGGCCTTCCAGAAATCGTCTTCAATTCCTTGAGGAGAAGGTAAAAAAACATTCATAATCGTACTAGTAAAGATATCTTTTTCGGCTAAGGTATCTTCGATGAATCCATTATTAACAGCTATATCAGCGAGAGCATCTAAAGTTTCATAGAAGTTTAAGAAACACTTCTCAGAGGGAACAGTATATTCAGTTACCCTATAAAGTGCCATAATACGATTACGTACATAAATAGCATCACGTTTGGTGATTAAAGTATTTTCTATAGCAATGGTAATGAGCCGATTAATAAGGTCGCAAAGAGATGACATAGATTATACCTCCTTATAGCCATGTGGATGGGCTTGATGCCATTTCCAAGCAGAAGCAATAATTTCTTCAATAGCGGTATATTGAGGTTCCCAGCCTAAAACACGTTTTGCTTTTTCAGAAGAAGCAATGAGAAGAGCAGGGTCACCTACGCGGCGTTCACCAATTTGCATAGGAATAGGATGGCCTGTTACTTTGCGAGCAGCTTCGATCATTTCAAGGACAGAGTAGCCACTATTGCTACCTAGATTAAAGATATTACTTTCGCCGCCGTTCATAAGATATTTAAGGGCTAAAATATGAGCATTTACTAAATCTGTTACATGAATATAATCTCTGATGCAAGTACCATCTTCAGTTGGATAATCTTGACCAAATACAGTAATATGAGATCTTTGTCCTAGAGGAACTTGAAGAATGAGAGGAATAAGGTGAGTCTCAGTTGTATGAGCTTCTCCAATAGTGCCACTAAAATCAGCCCCTGCTACATTGAAATATCTTAAGCATACATAGTTTAAGTTATGAGCACCATGGGTCCATTTAAGCATCTTTTCAATAGCAAGCTTTGTTTCACCGTAAGTATTAGTAGGGCAAGTTGTCATATCCTCTGTAATAGGCATAGTTGCAATCTCCCCATAGGTAGCAGCAGTGGAAGAAAAGACTATATACTTAACACCTGTTTCTACTAATGCTTCTAGAAGAGATTCAGTGCCACCTACATTATTATTATAGTATTTAAGCGGATTACTCATCGATTCACCCACTAAAGAGTTCGCAGCAAAGTGAATGACACCATCTACTTTTTCTTTTTCTAAAATCTCTTTAACAGCTGATTTATTTCGAATATCAACTTGGTAAAAAGGGACATTTGAAGGAACACTTTCGATATGACCTGTTTCAAGACTATCTATAACAATAACATCAATTTGATTTTCTGTGAGCTGTTTGACTGCGTGAGAACCAATATAACCAGCACCACCAACAACTAAAATTTTCATATGCATACCTCCTAGGTTATTTCTATTTTTATTTTAACATAAAGCATTCAAGAAACAATGAAAACCACATTTAAGCTAAACGAATAGGACCAGCATTAGCTGTAGCAATGTAAAAAGAAGCTGCGTATTCCATTACTTCTTGATATTGTTTTCCGACTTGTTCGATAAAACTATCAATCTTTTCTTCTGGAACAAGACTGATTGCACAGCCACCAAAACCAGCACCAGTCATACGGGCTCCTATAGCACCTGCATTTAATGCAGCTTCTACTAGTGTGTCTAGAGCTTTACCTGTTACACAGTAGTCGTCTTTTAAAGAAACGTGAGAAGCTGTAAGAAGCTCACCAAAGGTCTTCAAATTCTTATCAAAAAGGACTTTATGAGCAGTGATAACACGTTCATTTTCAGTAATAACATGTTTTACACGCTTGTAAAGCGTATCATTTTGTAAATAACCCTTAATATGATCTAGTTCCTGACTAGGTAAGTCACAAAGATGCTCTATTGTATAATGTTTCTTTAAAATAGCTAAGGCTTCTTGACATTCAGCAAAACGTTCATTATATTTAGAGTCCGCTAATTCGCGGCGCTTATTCGTATTCATAATAATAAGTTTGTAACCATCTAGTTCAAGGGGAATGTATTGATATTTTTGAAGGGCACAATCTAAAAGTAGTGCTTTATTTTTTTCGCCTAAAGCAATAGCAAATTGATCCATAATACCACTGTTAACACCAATATAATGATTTTCAACGTACTTGCCAATGAGAGCCATTTGAACAGGATCAAGGTTTAGTTCATAAAGATCAGAGCAAAGTTTACACATAAGCACTTCGAGAGAAGCTGAAGAAGAAAGTCCAGAACCATTAGGGAGTGTACCTAAAACAACTAGATTTAATCCACAAGTAATCTCATGATTTTGTTCTTGCAAGGTTTCAAGTACGCCTTTTATGTAATTACACCATTCATGTTTAGGATTGAAGCTTAAATCATCTAAACTAAAGGAAACAAGACCTAAAGATTCAAAGTTCATGGAGTAAGCTTGAAATAAGTTATCCTCACGTTTGCTTACAAAAGCGTAGGTACCTTGAGAAATAGCACAAGGAAAAACAAGGCCGCCATTATAGTCGATATGTTCTCCGATTAAATTAACGCGACCAGGTGCAAAAAACGTAGCAGTAGGTGTTTCTTGGAATAAATCCTTAAACTTTTGTATAGCTTGTTCTAGTGACATAAAAATACCTCCTATTGATTAAGTTAGTTTCATTATAATATTTTAGTAAAATAAATCAAGTTGTTTTACTAAAATATTATAATTATTTTACTTATTTAGGTTGATAAGTACATACAGTCATACTATAATAAAATAAAAGAGACAATAAAATGTTAATAGACACAGTTGTTACAGGATTATCATGATAAGCAATAGTTATTGATGAAAGTAATCTAACAGTAGGTGTCTTAGATGATATAGAAAAGTGAAATAAAATAAGTAGTAAAACGGTAGTAAAAGGAGGAAATAATAGTGGCAACTATGAAAGAAGTAGCCGAAAAGGCAGGGGTATCTATTGCGACTGTTTCTAGAGTACTTAATTTAGATACGACGCTTAATGTGTCAGAAGAAACGAAACAAAGAATTTTTGAAACAGCAGAAGCTATGCAATATACGACACATCATAAGAAGAAAGAAAAACGTCAACTGAGTATAGGTATTGCTCAGTGGTATACACATAATCAAGAATTAACAGATCCTTATTATCTTGCTCTTAGACTAGCGGTAGAAAAAAAGTGCGATGAAGAGCAGATAAGCTTTAGAAGAATAGCACCGTATGAAAAGGATTCAGATATAAAAGGTTTAGATGGGATTATTGCCATTGGAAAGTTTGGAGAAGAAGAAATAGAAAGATTAGAAGCGTACAGTATTCCTATTACTTTTGTAGATTCATCACCTGATGATGAAAAATATGATGCAGTTATGACTGATTATAGAAAAGGTGTTTGGAAAGCCCTATCCTATCTAGTAGAAATGAAGCATAGTACTATCGGTTACATTGGTGGAGAAGAGTTTGTTGGAGGAAGTATAGAACCTTTAATGGATGAAAGAGAAGCAACGTATATTCAGTTTATGAAGGAACAAGGAAATTTAAATGAAGCCTTTATTTATAAGGGAAGATTTACACCTGAAGATGGTTACTTATTAATGAAAAAAAGTCTTGAAAACCCGGCTCATCCAACGGCTTATTTTGTAGCCAGTGATCCAATGGCTATAGGTGCGTATAAAGCGGTTGCAGAAGCAGGAATGGAAGTAGGAAAAGACATTAGCTTAATAGGATTTGATGATATTTATTCTTCTCAGTTTTTAATGCCAGCCTTAACTACTATTAAAGTGCATACGGAGTTTATGGGAAAAACAGCAGTAGAAACATTGCAAGAAAGAGTTAGGAGTCAAAGAGTGTTACCTAAAAAAATTCTTATTCCAACTAAGCTTATAGTAAGAGAAAGTTGCTGTAGTCAATAAAAGTTAAAAGTTATATAATATTTTTATTGTTTAAATTATGGTTAAATTAAAATAAGGATGGGAGATTAGCAAAGATGAAAATAGTAAGTAAGGACATGACCTTTGCTTCTGGTGAAAAGGTTACAAAATATGAATTAAGTAATACAGCGGGAATGACAGTGGAAGTGTTAAATTGGGGGGCAACACTCACTAAAATAGTGGTTCCAGATAAAGAAGGTCATTTTGAAAATGTCATTTTAGAGTGGGAAGATATAAATACCTACGAGAATAATCCCGGTAATTTTGGAGCGACAGTAGGTAGAATTGCTGGTAGAATAGCAGATGCAAAGGTGACTTTAAATCATCAGGTTTATCATTTTGTAAAAAATACCTATGGAAACACATTACATGGTGGTTTAGTTGGATTTGATAAAAAAGCTTGGACGGGTGAAATGCAGCAAACAGAGGATTCTGTTATTTTAACTTTAAGTTATTTGAGCCCAGATGGAGAAGAAGGATTCCCAGGGAATTTACATGTAAAAGCCATCTATCTATTAAAAGAAGATAATACACTTACTTTAACTTATGAAGCTACTACAGATAAGGAAACAATCGTTAATCTTACTAATCATGCTTATTTTAACTTGTCAGGAGAAGCGAAACGTTCTGTTTTAGGACAAGAAGTGTATATTAATAGTAGTCAGATTTGTGACTTAAATGAAGAACTTATTCCTACAGGTGCTTTTATAGATTTGGATAACGAAAGTGCCTTTGATTTTAGAGTACCAAAAGCTATTGGAAAAGATATTGAACGAGAAAATCCTCATTTAAAAAATGGGTATGGTTATGATCATTGTTGGTTACTTAATAAAGGCGAAAAAGCTGCAGAATTATATGATCCTATATCAGGACGAGTAATGGAGATTAGTACTACTGCCCCAGGGGTAGTTGTTTATACTATGAATCACGCAGATGGTGTAACAAAGCTTTCAAATGGTAAGGAACAACAAAGAAGATATGGTGTGTGTTTTGAAACACAAAGAAAGCCTATTGGTAAAAATGAAGTATTTAAGGAAGAGGTTATTCTAAAACCTAGTGAAGTTTATAGACAAGAAACAACATTTAAATTTAGTAACAGATAAATATTAGTAAAAAGAGCCAAAAGCTAAGAGGAGCTTTTGGCTCTTTTTATGTGATTTTGTACTAAACTAACGTTGACAATAAGAGGACTACAATATATAATTAATTTGTAACAATTAGTTAATATTTTAAATAAGTAATTAATAAAAGCAATTATTTATTAACAGATCATCTATAAACAATCTTTAGGAGGATCCCATGAAGTATCATAAGCTGATAATGGTAGGTATTTTGGTAGCAGGTATAACAACACAAACACAAGCAGCAGTATATGGTAGTTTAAAGCAAGATGTACAGGTGAACACCGAAGCAGGTGAACAGCTTGTAAAAGCAGCTGGTCAGGGTGTCAGTATTTTAGAAGTAGATGAACATAATTACTTGATTAATATTCAAGGTAATACGAATCAATACGTAAGTAAAAATCTTGTAGAGATAGCAGGAGTTATTACGACAACCTTAAGTGATGAAACAAAATTAAGAGAAGAACCTACAGGTGAGGGGGCTCTTTTAACTTATTTAAAAGCTAATACCATGGTAATGGTCTTAGAAAAGCAAAATGAATTTTATAAGGTAAAAGTAGACGATTCAGTAGGATACATATATAAGGGACAATTAAATACGGATGGTTTAGATGCAGTGCCGAGTAAATCATCTTTAGGTGAAGAAATTGTTGATTATGCTAAAGGCTATTTGGGTGGCCGCTATGTTTATGGTGGCAATAATCTAGAGACGGGTGTAGATTGCTCAGGATTTACAAGCCAAATTATGAAGCGTTTTGGCATTAGTTTAGAAAGAAGCTCAAGATCTCAATATAGTAGTAATGGCTATCGTATATCAGAAAGTGAACTTCAACCGGGAGACTTGGTTTTTTATGGAAATGATGGCTACATCAATCATGTAGCGATTTATGCAGGAAACGGGCAAATTATTCATGCTAGTGATGAAAGTACAGGTATACGTATGAGTAGCCTTTACTATGGTAAACCATTAATAGGATGTAAAAGAGTTGTTGATTAATATAGCAAAGATATTAAATATTTATAAAGAGAAGAAATAACAAATCTGTAATCATTTTATGAATAACAGATAAAACCTTTGAGAGATTGATAGATAAAACAATAAATACATATAGGGGGACAGTATGAGAGGCAAACAATTAGGTGTTTTAGGCGGTCTATTAATAGCAATGACAATGTTTACAACTAACCTATTTGCATCAGAAATTGAAATAGGAGTAGTTACTCAAAAAAGTAGTGCTTATTACTCTGCAGATGTATTAGGAGAAAAGGCGGGGTATGTCTTTGAAGGTGAAAGTTTAACCATAGTAGAAGAAGTAGATGGCTTCTATGGTGTCTTATTAGAAGAAGATGAATTAGTATATATAGAGAAGTCTTGTTTGCAGGTGGAACAGTTAGAGGAAGAAAAGGATGAAACTGAAGAAGTAACTACAACAAATGAAGTAGTGAATGAACCTCAGCCAGTGAAAGAAGAAGTTTCCCCAGTTCCTAAAAAGGAAGAGGTTAAGATTTCAAAAGGTGAAGAAGTAGTAGCTTATGCTAAGCAATTTATTGGAACACCTTATAGAAGTGGTGGCAATAGTTTAACTAAAGGTGTAGATTGTTCTGGATTCACACAACAAGTCTTTTTAAAGTTTGGTGTGAAGTTACAAAGATCTTCTCGTAGTCAATATGCGAGTAATGGCAAGAAAATAACCAAGGATCAATTGCAGCCAGGAGATTTAGTATTTTACGGTTATAATGGTAGTGTTAATCATGTAGCTATATACATAGGTAATGGTCAAATTATTCATGCACCAGTACCAGGAAAATCTGTTTGCACAGAACCATTATGGCAGAGAGGCTGTGCACCTATTATTGGATATAAACGTGTTGTTTAAAATATAAAAAGTATAAAAAATAGTTCTACTTCGTGTAGAACTATTTTTTTGTGGGATAAAAAATCGAGAAAAAAGTAGATAGTGCGCTGATTTATTATGCAAAAAAATTAGTAATTTATAGGGAAAATGGAGAATCAAGTGTGATAGAAGAGGTGTCGGTATATACTAAGAAAAAACAGAATTAGGTGAAGCGATGGAAGGACAAAAACAGCCACAAATAAGAGTAGGTTATGCTTGTATTAATTTATCTATAAAAGAATCTTTTAGAAACTTTAGATTATCAGCCGTGCAAAAGCAGGATGAGGAAAAAATAACAGAGGTTATGTGGCATAATATAAGGCTTTTAAAGAAGATTATAGATTATAATATCAAACATAATATATATGTTTATCGAGTGAGTTCAGATTTAATTCCTTTTTGTACACAACCTTATGTCAAAACACTTTATGAGAAAAGAGTATTGCAAAACCACGAGATGCAACAATATTTAAGAGATATTCACTCTTTACAAGAAAAATATCAACTTAGATTAAGTATTCATCCAAGCCAATTTAATGTCCTTGCCAGTCCGAAGAAAGAGGTAGTTAATAGGTCTATTGCAGAAATCAACGAGCAGACAAGATGGAGTAAATTGTTGGGGGTATCGAATGTGGTATTACACATAGGAGGAAGTTATGGCAATAAGGAGGAAGCCTTAAGGCGATTTAAGGCAAATGTGGGGTATGTGGATTGCAAGCTTATTTCTATAGAAAATGATGATAAGACCTATAATGCACAAGAAGTTTGTTCTTTGTGTCAAGATTTGAAATTAAAGTGGGTGTATGACTATCATCATTGTCGTTGTCATCCCAGTCCGGATTGTGCAATAGAAGAACTTTTGGAAAATTATCCACCAGATAAATATCACCTTTCTACAGGAATGCCTCATTATGATTCTAGACCCCATGCAGAGTTAATTAGTAAAGGGGATTATAGGGGCCTTATTAAGTTGTTGGAGAAAAGTAATATTCTAAAGGCGGATGTAATCTTTGAGGCTAAACTAAAAAATAAAGCTATTACAGCTATTTTAGCTCCTAAAGAACAAGGATATTGGATTTTAAAAGGCGAGAATGAGGAATAAACTATTTTAAAATGAGAAAACTAATGCTGACCTAAATAAGTAATAAGGAGGTAGCAAATTGAAAAATGTTAAAAAGTATTTAAAAAGAGTAGTAGCCATTGTACTGGCGATCATGTGTAGTTTACCGGTTTTGGGAGCTCCTACCAAGAAACTTCCTATTTACTGTGTGAATACTAATGGAGAAAAGAAAGTGGCGCTTTCTTTTGATGCTGCATGGGGAGCAGATGACACAGATGAATTATTAGCTACTTTGGATAAGTATCAAGTTAAAGCCACTTTTTTTATTGTAGGAGATTGGGTTAGAAAATATCCAGATATGGTAAAAAAATTAGCAGATGCAGGGCATGATATTGCTAATCATTCCAATAAACATCCACATATGAACCAGATGAGTAAAGATGCTATTAAAAAAGATATTATGGCTGCTCATGAGGCTTTAAAAAATGTAACAGGACAAGAAGCTAATTTGTTTAGGCCTCCTTATGGAGAATATAACAATGCAGTTATTGAGGCAGCACAAGAATGTAATTACTACACAGTGCAGTGGGATGTGGACTCTCTAGATTGGAAAGAATATGGTTTGCAACAACTTATAGATAAAGTTGTTAAGCATAAAAATTTAAGACCAGGTTCTATTGTACTTCTTCACAATAATGCTAAATATACTGCAAAAGCTTTAGATAGTATTATAAAAGGGTTAATTGATCAAGGCTATACCCTCGTGCCAATTTCAGAACTTATTTTGAAGGATGTTCCCTACACTTTAGACCATGAAGGTAGACAACAACCAGTTCGTTAAAATAAAACTGCTTACGCGAAAAAGCATTTTATAAGTTTCTATGCAAGGAACTAAAAATGATTTAAGCTAGTAAGCAGTTTTTTATTTATTGAATAGATTTATTCTACTTCCTCTATTTGTTTGATAAATAGAGGAAGTATTAATTGATCGAGTTCTATACTTAAACGGATAACTTCTGGGGAGAGCAGATTATAGTTATTTTGAATAATGATATGAGCTAGCTTTCTTTTTAATTTAATAATATAAGCAGAATTAGGTGTTTCCATGGAAATAGTGCCTCTCTTTATAATATAGCAACTTGGTGTTAAATAAAAAGACTATTATATCCTATGAAAGAATGAGCTAGAAAGTGAATAGTTAATAAATAATAATTGAATTTAGCATAAATCATTTATTTTAGGAATAAGATGTTAAAGGCAGACAAACCTGTTAAAGAACAAATAGAGGATAAGGAGAGGGTAGGAATGGTAGAACACATATTAGAAAACAATGAGGTTGTACTCATCGGAAAGGTAGTAAGTGATATAAAATTTAGCCATAAGGTTTATGGTGAGGGGTTTTATACTTTTGAACTAGAAGTACCTAGATTAAGCAGTTCAGCAGATATTTTACCTGTTACCATTTCGGAAAGAATACTACCATCTATCGGAAATGTACAAGGAAAGGTATTAGAGGTTTTAGGACAATTTCGTTCTTACAATCAATATGAAGAAGGTAAGAATAGACTGATACTAACGGTATTTATATTAGAAGTTAAAGAGGTTTCAGAGCAAGAGCTAGCTAAAAATAAGAATTATATTTATCTAAATGGTTATGTGTGTAAAGAACCTATTTATCGTACAACGCCATTTGGTAGAGAAATCACAGATTTACTGTTAGCAGTTAATAGATCTTATCATAAGTCAGACTACATTCCTTGTATTACTTGGGGGCGCAATGCAAGGTTTGCACAAAATCTAGCGGTAGGAGATCATATTCAAGTATGGGGACGTATTCAAAGTAGAATTTATCAGAAGAAGTTAGAAACAGGCGATACGGCTACTAAGATTGCTTATGAAATATCTATTAGTAAAATGGAAACAGTAGATGAGAATGGTAATAGTAGCAGTAGTACTGAAGTTCTAGAAGCAGAATAAAATACATATTAAGGCGACACTCTCAAGGTGTCGCCTTTGTTGTACAAAAATTTAGAATATGTATAGCTTATTTTTGGAGATATGATATAATAAAGGAGAATAAAAGATTAAACAAATTTATATAAAAATGTAATTATAAGGAAAAAATAATCAAAAGTGATGGAATATATTATTATCAAACAAAAGAGAAAAACAGCAAGTATAGCTATTGATAAAGATTTGAGAGTTGTTGTAAAAGTGCCTAAATATATGTCGCAAACAGCCATAAAAAAGCTAGTAGCTGAGCATGAAACGTGGATTGAAACAACACTGAAGAAGAAAAAAGTACTTTATGAAACACAAGATTTTATAAAGACAGGAAGACTTCTTTACTTAGGAAATTATTGGCCGGTTACCTTTGAAAATGGAAATAATCAGCAAGGGAAGGTAGTCTTTAATGAAACCAGTGGATTTAAAATTCAAACTACAGGTGATGAAAAACAAATAAGAGGATTAGTAGAGTTGTTTTTTAAAGAACGAGCTAAGATTTATCTAAAAGAACTTTCAGATGAGTATGCAGCACGTTTAGGCGTACAATATCATAAAATAACTATTAGAAAACAAGCCACTAGATGGGGGAGTTGTTCTAGGCAAGGTAATCTATCTTATAATTTAAAGATTCTTTGTGCACCAACCGATATGATTGCTTACGTGGTTCTTCATGAAGTAATGCACTTAAGGCATTTTAATCATAGCCAGGCTTTTTGGAAGGCCATGGAAGAGGAAATGCCGGATTATAAAAGGCGCATGAATTACTTTAAGCAATTTGGACAAAACTTTATGATATAATGTATGGGTATCTAAGGAGGCAATAAAATGGAGAATGGACTTGTCCAAGTGTACTATGGTACAGGGAAAGGAAAAACAACAGCAGCTATAGGACTAGGTGTTAGGGCTATAGGAAATGATTATAAAGTTATTATGATTCAATTCTTAAAAAATGATATGACGGGTGAATGCCGTGTCTTAAAGGATTTAGAACCGTATTTCAAGGTATTTCATTTTGAAAAAAGACGAGGGTTCACTTGGCAATTAAATCCAGAAGAAAAGCAGGAGTTAAGAAGTGAAACAACTAATGCTTTAAAATTTGCAAGTAAAGTAATGGATACTGGAGAATGTGATGTTCTTATTTTAGACGAGGTGCTTAATTCTGTAGAATCAGGGATTATTTCTGAAGATGAACTCTATGAACTTATTTGTAATAAGTCAGACGATGTGGAGTTAGTGCTTACAGGGCGTAAGCTACCTATTCGTATTGCAGAAAAAGCAGATTATATTAGTCATATCGATGATATCAAGCATCCAACGGAAAAAGGTAGAGATGCCAGAGCTGGAATAGAATATTAATGATTACGGGTAATAAAATTGAAAGCCGAGAAGGTTGTAGAACTTAAATGTTATACAAACCTTCTCGGCTTTTTTAGAGTTTATTTAGTGCTTTGCATCTAATAAATGTTCCATATTATAAAGACCTGGAGCCTTATGAACTAAGAATTTAGCAGCATTAATAGCACCTACAGCAAAAACTTCTTTAGAAGTCGCTTGATGAGTAAGTGAAATGAACTCATCATTACCAGCAAAGAGAATTTCATGTTCTCCTACAATGGTGCCACCACGTATTGCGTGAATACCAATTTCATTCTTTGGTCTCTTTTCACGTACAGTAGTGCGGTCATAGCGATAGTTATAACTATGATCTAAAGTATCATTAATAGCATCAGCAATAGCAAGTGCTGTACCGCTAGGGGCGTCAATTTTTTGATTATGATGTTTTTCAATGATTTCAATATCAAAACCACTACCAGCTAGTACCTCAGTAGCACGTTTAGCTAAAGCGATAAGGAGATTAACACCTAAGGACATATTAGCAGAAAAGAAAATAGGTACTTGTGTACTTGCCTCTTTTAAGTAATCAATATCCTCAGGAGATAAGCCTGTTGTACAAACAACAGCAGGAATATGACGAGAAACGCAGTAATCAATAAGGCCTTTTACAGCAGTAGCTGTAGAAAAGTCGATAATGACATCTGCAGGTACATCACATTCATCTATTTTAGCGAACACAGGGAAAGGATTGGGCAGGTCTAAATAAGGGTCTACACCTGCTACTAATTCAATGTCATCATGTTGTTTCAGCAATCTACTAATGGTTTGCCCGATTTTACCATTGCAACCATGCATTAATAATTTTATCATAGGGGTCATCCTTTCTTATACTAATAGGCCAGCATTTGTAAGTGCATTTTTAAGTCCTGGTAAGTGAGCTTCTTCTAATGTGGTAAGAGGTAATCTGCATGGACCAGCTTCCATACCCATTAAGTTAAGTGCTGCTTTAACAGGAATAGGATTAACTTCACAGAAAAGTGCTTTAATAAGAGGAAGTAATCTTAACTGTAATGCTCTTGCTTCTTTTGTGTGGCCATCCAAATAAAGTTTAACAATATCGTGAGTTTGTTTTGGAGCAACGTTAGATAATACAGAAATAACACCTTTTCCACCTAAAGAAAGAATAGGAATAATCTGATCATCATTTCCAGAGTAAATAGAGAAATCATCTCCGCAAAGAGCAGCAATCTCAGCAACAGTCGAAATATTGCCTGTAGCTTCCTTGATTCCTTGAACAAAATCATATTTAGAAAGTTCATAAACGGTTTGAGGATTAATAGTCACACCTGTACGGCTAGGGACACTATAAAGAATCATAGGCAAATCAACAGCTTTTCCAATGGCTGTGAAATGTTCAACTAACCCTTTTTGAGTAGCTTTGTTATAATAAGGTGTTACTTGAAGGGTTGCATCTGCTCCTAAAGCTTTTGCATTTCTAGTTAAATTAATACCATGTCTTGTATCATTACTTCCAGTGCCTGCAATAACTGGAACTCTGCCAGCAGTGCGGTCTACAGCTACTTTGATGCATTCAAGATGCTCGTCATCTGTCATCGTTGAGGCCTCACCAGTGGTGCCACAAATAATAATAGCATCTGTACCATTACTAATTTGGAAATCAATATATTCCTCTAGTTTACCAAAGTTAATATCTCCATTTTCATAAAATGGTGTAACGATTGCTACACCTGCGCCTTTAAAAATTGCCATTGTATCATCCTCCGTTTTTATTATAGTGGTAGGACTAACTTTGATAAAAAGTATCTTTTGCTACTAGTCTATTCAATGCATCGTATGAAAGATACTGTTATCAAAAATTAGTCAAATAAAAAAACCAGCTTCTAGAGGCTGGCTACACGCATAATCATCATAAAATAGATATAAATAAACTTATGATTATATGTAGCACTCCATCCTTATTGTATAATAAAGGATGACAGTTGTATAGCTATTAACCAGACAACCAGAAATAAATAGTACAAGCTATTTAATCTTCGGCGATTACCCCTTTTGACTATAATCATCTTTTCTTGTAAAAATCCTATAATCTACTCTTGGCAACCGCGCCTCTACAAAATATTGAATTGTGTAGAATATAACATTTTAATATGAAAAAGTCAATAACAAAAGAAGTAATTGTTGATTAAAATTTAATAATTATAAAAATACAAGTAAAGTGTATAAAAAGTTTTATATTGCCACATACTCTAATAGATTTTATTGAGTTAGAGGAGTCGATGATATGAAAAATAAAGAAAAGCTATTTGATGCACTATCACCAGAAGACAAAATGAAGTTAGAAATAGCCGAAGAACTAGGCTTATTAGATAAAGTACAAGAAGGAGGTTGGAAGGCTCTTAGTGCCAAAGAGACAGGTCGTATTGGAGGGTTAATGACTAAGAAAAAGAGAGAGCTTAACAAAGCTGCAGAAGAAGCCAATAACAGCAAATAAAGCAGCTTTAAGAAAAGAACCACTTAGGAGAAATAAATAATCTCTTAAGTGGCTTTTGTTACATATATTTATTTAATTAATCTTTGTTAAGTGTATTTACTTAAATAGCGTCTTGATTCATATCTGATTTTAATAAAAGTCTCAAGCTATTAATACGATTATTAACTGTTTCTTCTACTATAAAGTTAATATTTTTATAGCTAATTTGTTCTCCTTCAGTAGGGAAACGATCGAATAAGCCGATAACAAAACCACCAATAGAATCAAAATCATTGGAAATAATATCAAGGCCTAACTCTTCATTAACTTCAGAAATACGAGAAGTACCATCTACTACATATTCCTCTTCGCTAACTTTAACGAAGTCATCTTGAACAGAGTCGTATTCATCATTAATATCTCCCATGATTTCTTCAATTAAGTCTTCCATACTGACTAAACCAGCGGTGCCACCATATTCATCTAAAACAATAGCAAGACCTATTTTTTGAAGACGCATTTCTTTAAAAAGTTCATTGTTATTTTTAAATTCATGAACAAAATAGGCTTCTCTTAAGTAATCGCTTACTTTAAAGTGTTGTGGTGAGACGACATTTAAAATAAGATCTTTAATATGTAGAATACCTACAATATGGTCATGTGTTTCTTGATAAACAGGCATTCTAGAAAATTGTTCTTCTTTATATAAAGTGAGAATTTCTTCATAGGTTGCATCTAAATCAACGCAAATCATATCTGTACGTGGTACCATAATATCTTTTGCACAGGACTGACCAAAATCAAATACATTATAAATCATTTGCTTTTCATCAGTCTCTAAGACACCTTCTTCGTGACTTACTGTCACAATTGTTCTAAGTTCATCTGTTGTAATAAAAGGTTTAGTAGCATCAGGTTTGCCACCAAGTAGACGAATGATACCATTAGTAATAAACATGAGAATTTTAACAACGGGTGTAAAAACAGTAACGATGATAGAGATAGGTCGTACGACTAACAGTGCTATCTTTTGTGCATTTTGAGCAGATAAAGATTTAGGTGTAATTTCACCGAAAATAAGAATGAGTAAGGTCATAATACCAGTTGCAATACCTACACCTAAGCTACCATCTGATCCGCCACTAAGATCAATGGCTATGACAGTAGCTAAGGAAGAAGCTGCAATGTTAACTAGGTTATTACCTACTAGAATAACACTAAGAAGTTTGTTAGAATCCTCAAGTAATTTATCTAGTAATTTAGCACCTTTAATATTTTGCTCAACCATATAACGCACTTCTATTTTACTAATGCTCATAAGTGCTGTTTCTGAAGCCGAGAAGAAGCTAGAGCCTAAAAGTAAAATAATTAAAATAACAATCTGTACCGATAACGATGGGTCCAACTTAAAATCACTCTCCTATAGATTAATTTAAAATTTAGTATATCTCCTTAATATGTATAAGCTATGAAAAGGAGAAGAAGAAATATAAAAAGATTACTACTAATATATTCCTAATACTGATATCATAACATACGAAATTAAAAAACAATAACAATAGCATAAACTTGGTTTTATATGATGAAAAGACTAGCTTAAAAATATAAAAATGGCTATAATAATAAGGTTAGAATAAATGGCGTAAAAGAGGTGTGAAAATGGAAAGCTATAATCAGTTTGCTAGTGTATATGATTTGTTTATGGAAGATACACCTTATGAGAAATGGTTTTCTTATATAGAAGCTAGTTTAAATAAATACAATTTGAGTCCTAAGTCGGTATGTGAGCTTGGCTGTGGTACAGGTCAAATGACGACTTTGTTTGCTAAAAAGGGACTAGAAGTAATAGGAATTGATTTGTCAGCAGAAATGCTAATGATGGCTCAAGATCATGCCTTTGAAGATGAATTAGAAATTTTATATTTATTACAAGATATGGCTAGTTTTGAATTAGGAGAACCTGTAGATTTTATTTGTAGCTGCTGTGATTCTATGAACTATTTATTAGAAGAAGAAGAACTACTACAGTCTTTTTTGAGAGTTAAGCGTTTTTTAAAACCCTCAGGATTATTTATTTTTGATATGAATACACAGTATAAATATAAAGAAGTATTAGGAAATCAAATTTTTGCAGATCAAACTGAGGAAGCGGCTTATATTTGGACAAACTACTATGATGAAGAAGAGGAAATCAATGAGTATGAAGTAAGCTTCTTCATTCAGGATGAAGATGGCAAATATGATAGAAGTATAGAGAATCATTATCAAAGAGCGTATAGCATGGAGCAAGTTAAGGCTTTATTAGAGAAAGCTGGTCTTGAGGTTTTAGAGGTGAATGATAACTATAGTAATAAGCCATTAGTGGAGCTTTCTGAAAGAGCAACCTTTATTGTAAGAAATAACGGATAAAAGGACATAAATAGTTTGATAAAGAAAGGATGTAATAAAATGAAAACTAAAGACTATATGATTAGAGGAATAGATAAAGAAAGAAACTTTAGATTTTTTGGGACTAATACAAAGGAACTTGTCAATACTGCTTGCATTAATCATGGATTAACACCAGTAGCAGCTGCTGCTTTAGGTAGAACATTAACAGGGGTTGCTATGATGGGAAGCATGCTTAAAAGAGATGAAGACCGTGTAAGCATTATTATTAAAGGAGATGGACCGCTAGGTGGTATTATTGCTGAATCTAATGGGGCTGGAGATGTAAAAGGATATGTTTATAATCCTCATGTAGACTTGCCACTCAATGAGTTTGGTAAACTAGATGTAGCAGGTGCTGTAGGAAATGCCAATATGACTGTGATGAAGGATCTTGGTCTTAAGGAACCTTACTCAGGCCAGGTACCTATGCTTTCTGGTGAAATTGCAGAAGACATTAGCTTTTACTTCGCTGTATCAGAACAAACTAATTCAGTCGTTATGTTAGGTGTTTTAGTGGATGTAGATTATAGTATTAGACAAGCAGGAGGTATTATTATTCAAGTGTTACCTGATGCAGATGATGATGCCATTACTCAATTAGAGAAAAAAATCAAGGGGTTTAAATCTTTAACGGCGTGTTTAGAAAAAGGACAGTCTATCGAGTATGTTTTAGAAAATCTTTTAGGTGAGATTGAAATCATGGATACAACAGAAGTAAGGTTTAATTGTGACTGTTCTAAAGAACGTATGGAAAGAGCCCTTATTAGTGTTGGGAAAAAAGACTTAGAAGAAATTGCAAAGGAAGATGAAAAAGCAGAGCTTGTATGTCCTTTCTGCAGTAACAAATATCAATTTACCAAAGAAGAATTAGAGGAACTCATTGAGCAAATCTAATTTATACAATTAAAAATAACCTGTCAGAATAACCTGATAGGTTATTTTTAATGATAGACAATAACATAAAACATCATTCATGAAATATTATATAGGATAATGCAAGATGTCAAGCTTAAAGTTATATACTATATAATAAGAACTACAACTATCGAGGTATAAGCCATGTGCTGTTATATGCTCTATACATCCAGGTATAAAAAAGAACTATTAGAGAAACTAGAAGAACTAGAGCAAGAAGAAGAAATGGCTAATGAAATAGAAGTAAGGCAAATAGGAAGTATCTATGAAGTAGCCTGTTTGATGGAAGATACTAAAGAATTTTGTGATGAGCAATTGGCTCATGTGATGAGTGATTTGGTTCAAAAACAAGTTATTAGTAGAGTTTGTATAACCTATTTAAAAAGTAAAGAAGAGTTGAGACATATAGATAAAAGAGATATTATGAATGCCTTTATGAATAATAATTACCTATCAAGGCAAGAAGGCTTTTCTTCTTTTACCTATTATTTATTATATGTACCTATTTTACAGGAAATAAAAAAAACAAGCATATTTAATATAGAAGGTTGGATACAATTTAGAACTCAAAAATATCAGATTCTATTAAGCGATTTATTGGAACAATTTGTTTTGGATTATAGTATGAAGAAAGAGGTTGTAACTTTTATTAAGCTTATGAGAGATATGAGCATTTTAAGTGTACCATTAGAGGAAATACTACATCTTATTTATAATACAGAAGGGGCGCCTCAACTTTATAATAAAGACATGAAAAATATGACAGGCTTTTATATAGGGCAATACTGTAAGGAACTGTTATTAGATAGTACGTTAACAAGGGAAGATTATATTTTGCATATCCTTATATCGATTAGTCCTAAGCAGCTTATTATTCATCAAAGAGCAAAAGCCAGAGAACAGCAGTTTCTAAAGACATTAGAAATTATTTTTGATGATAATATTAACTATTGCAAGGGGTGCATGTGGTGCAGTAATTAATGTGTAAATGTTTATTGATTTTACAATATTTAAATAATAAAAAATATATTATATATTTAGAGGATTTAGTGTATAATAAAGGAGATTGATAGTGATTATTGGGGGAAAATAAATGGAGTGGTATGTAGGTGTTTTAAAAAAATATGCAGATTTTAGTGGTAGAGCAAGAAGAAAGGAATACTGGATGTTCTTTTTGATTAACATTATTATAGGAATTGTCCTTGGGTTTTTAGCGACAATTCTTAAGACCAGTATATTAAGTACTATTTATTCGCTAGCCGTACTTATACCAGGAATAGCGGTTTGTATAAGAAGATTACATGATATAGGAAAATCAGGTTGGTGGTGGTTTATAGCCCTAATTCCTTTAGTTGGTCCAATTTGGTTATTAGTTTTAGTCTGTACTGAGGGGGATAGTAGTAATAATCAATATGGTTCGAATCCTAAAACAGTAGTTTAATTAAGTTACTTAATCTAAAATAAAATCACTATCCAATCCGGTAAAAGAGGGTAAAGCTTGCATAATAAGGTTTACTCTTTTTTGATATTCAGATAAATCTTTTATTATTTAAGAGTTTTCAGGGTCAATAGAGGAAATTAGTAGTGGCAATAGATTAATATTGATATGATTCTAAGCTCTAAGATAAAGAACAGTAACTTTGAGCATAGTAAGTATTGGACATATGGTATATTAAAAGAAATGATATAAATAAGGAAATAGATTCCTAGAAATAACAATCAAACAATATTGACATAACGGCATCAATTGATTAGAATAATTACATTAAGAATGACGAATAACTTATTTTAAATAAGAAGAATTTGTTAATACCTATAATATTTATATTTATTAGTGAATACCAAAAAACAATGATGAGACGAGTAACTTATAAAAGCTTTTTCAGAGAGAAGATGCAGTGGTGGGAGCATCTTTAAAGACTATAAGTGAAGACTACCTCGGAGTGATTGTAAAACAATTCGGTGACCCCGTTATCGTCAGTAAAGCGAGTGACTTTAACTTTGGTAAGTTTAAGCATGAATGAATAGTTCTTTATAGGGAGGAAGCATTCATATAACTTAGCCAAGCAAAGTAACAAGGGTGGAACCGCGGGAATACATATCCCCGTCCCTTTTTAAATAAGATGATTATTTAAAAAGGGACGGGGTTTTTTAGGTTCTTTTAATTAAATAATCATTCATGGGTTAAAATAGTTTAAATTTGAAAGGAGTAGAAATAATGATTAAAATTACATTAAAAGATGGCAGTGTTAAAGAGTGTCAAAAAGGCATTACTGTCCTTGGCGTAGCAGAAGAACTTAGCGCAGGACTTGCAAGAATGGCATGTGCAGGTAAAGTAAATGGGGAAATGGTAGACCTTAGAACAGAACTTAATGGAGATTGCAACCTTGAAATCCTTACATTTAATGATAAGGAAGGAAAATGGGCATTCCGTCATACAGCAGCTCATATTTTAGCTCAGGCTGTAAAAAGGGTTTTCCCAGAAGTGAAACTTGCAATTGGACCAGCTATTGAGGATGGTTTTTATTATGATTTTGATACAGAAAGACACTTTGTAGAAGCAGATTTTGAAAAAATTGAAGCTGAAATGAAGAAAATCGTTAAAGAAAAACTTCCTATTGAAAGATTTGAACTTCCTAGAGAAGAAGCTATTAAATTAATGGAAGAAGCAGAAGAACCATATAAAGTAGAATTAATACGTGAGCTTCCAGAAGGTGAGAAAATCACTTTTTACAAACAAGGCGACTTTGTTGATCTTTGCGCAGGACCACACCTTATGAGTACAAAACCTGTAGAAGCGTTCAAAATCTTATCAGCAGCAGGTGCTTACTGGAAAGGGAATGAAAAGAACAAAATGCTTGCGCGTATATACGCAACAGCATTTACTAAAAAAGCAGATTTAGCAGCTCATCTTGAAGCTTTAGAAGAAGCTAAAAAACGTGATCACAACAAGCTTGGTCGTGAACTTAAACTTTTTACAACAGATGAAAAAGTGGGTCAGGGTCTACCCTTACTTATGCCAAAAGGTGCTAGAATTGTTCAAACCCTTCAACGTTTTGTAGAAGATGAGGAAGAAAAAAGAGGTTATGTATTAACTAAAACACCTCTTATGGCTAAAAGTGATCTTTACAAAATGTCAGGTCACTGGGATCACTATAAAGATGGTATGTTCGTACTTGGAGATGAAGAAAAGGATAAAGAGGTATTTGCACTTCGTCCTATGACATGTCCATTCCAATTCACAGTTTATAATGCAGAACAACACAGCTATCGTGATCTCCCAATTCGTTATGGTGAAACTTCTACTTTATTTAGAAATGAATCATCAGGTGAAATGCATGGTCTTATTCGTGTCAGACAGTTCACTATTTCTGAAGGGCATCTTGTATGTACACCAGAACAATTAGAAGATGAATTTAGAGGTGTTATTGAGCTAATCAATTACATGATGGCAACACTTGGCATTGAAAATGATATCAGCTACCGTTTCTCTAAATGGGATCCAGCAAATACTGGAAAATATATTAATGATCCAGAGGCTTGGGAAAGAACAGAAGGTCTCATGAGAAATATATTAGATCACTTACAAATTAATTATGAAGAAGCTGTAGGTGAAGCTGCTTTCTATGGACCAAAACTTGATATTCAATTTAAAAATGTACATGGTAAAGAAGATACAATCATTACTGTACAAATCGACTTTGCTCTTGGAGAAAGGCTTGGTATGACTTATATTGATGCAGATGGTGAGAAAAAACATCCACTTATCATTCACCGTACATCTATTGGCTGCTATGAAAGAACACTTGCTATGCTTATTGAAAAGTATGCAGGACAGTTCCCAACATGGCTTGCACCAGTGGCTGTTAAAGTGCTTCCACTTTCTGATAAATATGCAGACTATGCAGCAGAAGTTGTTAAAGCGTTTAAAGATCATGGTATCTTGAAAGTAGAAGCTGACTATCGTACAGAAAAAATTGGATACAAAATCCGTGAAGCACGTATGGAAAGAATCCCTTATATTGTTGTTGTCGGTGCAGAAGAAATGGAAAACAAAACAGTTTCTGTTCGTAGCCGTCAAAAAGGTGATGAAGGCGTACAAAGTCTTGAAAGCTTCGTTAATCGTGTAGATGAAGAAATCAAAACAAAATTCAATTATCTTAAACACATGGAAATTGAAGAAAACAAATAAGATAGAAATAAATATTTTACGTAAAATAAAAGTTGACAAATAAAATAATGCATGTTAAGATAAATGAGGTTTTAAGGCAAATGATTGCCAGACGAAGTAGAAGCTATTCTTCTCACCTTACAACAAAAGAGTTCGTAAGGTCATACTAATTAAGACATGATTATATTTCATTTAGTATGGATTTTTAGAGAGGTGGATAGTTTCGGCTATCCACCTTATTTAGTTGATATAGCAAATAAATATACTAATAAGGGTATATTATTAAAAGCGGCTCACCCATCGCTTAAAGGGTGATTAAAATAATAAATTTAGGCAAACACAATTTAGGAGGTGCCCGTTATTAACGATTTAATGATCAACGAACAAATTCGTGACAAAGAAGTAAGACTAGTAGGAGCTGATGGCGAACAAATTGGTATTGTTGCTGGCAAAGAAGCACAAAAAATGGCAGCTGAGAAAAACTTAGACTTAGTTAAAATTGCTCCGCAAGCAAAACCACCAGTTTGTAAAATCATGGACTATGGTAAATACAAATTTGATGCAGCAAAGAAAGAAAAAGAAGCGCGTAAAAAACAAAAAGTTGTTAGCGTTAAAGAAGTAAGACTTTCTGCTAGTATTGAAAAACATGACTTTGAAACGAAGATGAAAAATGCAGCTAAATTCCTTAAAGCAGGGGATAAAGTGAAAATTTCAGTTGTATTCCGTGGGCGTGAAATGATGCATACTCATAGAGGTAATGAGCTTCTTGAACAGGCAATAGCTTTAGTAGAAGAAGTGGGAGTAGCAGAACAAAAACCTAAATTAGAAGGTAGAGCAATGGTTATCGTGGTAGCACCAAAATAGTTACCTTTTGATACAAAATAATCAAATGAATAAAGGAGGATCATTTATCATGGCTAAATTAAAATTAAAAACAAATAGAGCAGCTGCAAAACGTTTCAAAGTTACAGGAACTGGTAAATTAAAACGTAATAAAGCTTATAAAAGACATATTTTAACTAAAAAATCTACAAAAACAAAACGTAACTTAAGAAAAGCTGGTATTGTAGATAGCACAAACGAAAAACAAATGAAGAGAATTTTACCATATTTATAAGATACGATAGGAGGTTAAGACAATGGCAAGAGTTAAAGGCGGAATGTCTACTAAAAAAAGACGTAATAGAGTATTAAAATTAGCTAAAGGTTACAGAGGAGCTAAATCAAAACAATTCAGAACAGCTAAACAAGCTGTAATGAAATCATTAAACTACGCATATGTAGGTCGTAAATTAAGAAAAAGAGAATTCAGACGTTTATGGATTGCACGTATTAACGCTGCAGCTCGTTTAAACGGATTATCATATAGCCGTTTCATGAACGGATTAAAAAATGCTAACGTTAACATCAACAGAAAAATGTTATCAGAATTAGCAATCACAAATCCAGCTGCTTTCACACAATTAGTTGAAACAGCTAAAGCTAACTTAAAATAATGCTTTTTGAAGCTACTATTCATGTGATATTCACTGGAATAGTAGCTTTTTTGCATCTGGCTGGTGAATTGTACAAATAGAAATTTGTCGGTGGCTTTACTAGGCTATTTGAGCGGAACTGAGAGAGGGTGACTATCCTACGTGGCTTGGCTCCGTATTTTCAGTAGGCACTAAGCTCACTTTTTTGGATGAACGTCCACAAACTCGGTTCCCGGGGGCACGTGGACTAAGTACCATCCAAAACGTTCGCTAAGTGCCTACTGAAAATACTCCGAAGTTACCCCGCTAGGACAGCTACCCTCTCTCAGTTCTACCAGCAATAACGCGTAAAGTCGCCTTCATTAAGTGTTTTCAAGAAAAAACAAAACTTGTTATTATCTTTTTTCTGCACTTTTCACTTAGGGGTTTGAATACTTAAGAGATCAATAATGCTTGTAAGGCTCCCTAGCTTCCTTACAGAGCTACTTCTTGGCAAAATAGACTTATGGGAAGCTTTATACGTTATTGCCTTGGGCGCCTGTCCCTGGCTTCGAGTATTTTTTAACTGTCGTTACGCCTTCTTTCCACGCTACTTCACTGTCTTGGATGTTTATGAGGTCAATAATGTTTGTGAAAATGAGTGGGTATGGGTGCCTGGAGTAGTGACTTGGGAGCATCTTTTAGAAGCACTTAGTGAACGTTTTAGATGGGTTTTAGGCAGCTGTTTGAACGAAGTGAGTTCTGCCGTTCATCTAAATAAGTGAACTTAGTGTTTCAAAAAAATGTGAACCGGAACAACGGAAGGCACCCATACCCACTCATTTTCTCTCAGACGTACTTCTCATAAACGCCAAGACAAATCTTGCTAATGTTTGTCAAGAAGAATTTTAAGAAATTTCATCTTTAAAAAGGGTAACCTTAATAAACCTACGTATTGTAGATTTTTCAAAAATATATGATAATAAACTCGGATTTACTTATAAAGCTCCATCGCACGAGCGTAGTAAATTCGGAGAAACTTATTTACACCAGCCATTTTGGCTACGTTGTAGGGTTTTCCTTCCTGCTCCTTTTTTAACATAAAAAGGTAGACGGGATCATCTTGAGGTTTTGTCAGTTTGAGAGCCTGCATAACCTCAAAACAAGCTTTTCTGAGGGTGGCACTACCACGTTTTGATATGTGGCGGTTTCTGCTCTCGAATTGCCAGGATTGATAAGGTGGCGCATCATTTCCAGCAAAGGAATTAAGAGCTTTACCACTATGAAAACGGCGAATATCACCAATCTCAGCAAGTATTATTGGACCAAGTCTATCACCTACGCCAGCCATAGCCCTGAGGATTTTATATTCAGGTATGGTTTCAGCCATGGTCTGCATTTGCAGGATAATCTCATCTGCTGCATTCTGTGAAGTTGCTAAAAGGTCTACGCATTGACTTTGAGCAAGCTGAATATATGGGTCTTCACCGCGGGTTGTAATACTGTTAGTGGCAAGCTCATATATTGCCAATCCTTTACTTGGAGCGTGGCGGTCGCAAGTTTTCTTCACAAGTGTTGTATAACTGGAAAGAAAACGTGTTTTGCCGATTTTGTTGATTTCATCAAAAGATTTAAAGCGTTTGATAAAAAGTAATAAAACGCATTGTTCAGGATTCCTGCTCTTTAGAGGAAGTAAGCGAGTAATTCCCGGCATTGTCTGGTCAAGTAGGTTAATCAACTGAACCTTTGTATAGGACACAGAGGAAATTCGTTGATTATATTGCCTTGACAAAAATTTCAGATCTTCATACTTCTGCTCCAATGAGTTATAGGGGACGAGTTTATAAGACTTTTCCAGAGCATATGTAGCAATTCTGATAGCATCTTTTTTATCAGTTTTTGCTTTATGGATTTCAACGTCGGCATATTTTTTCATTTGATATGGATTGATAATGCAGACAGGGAATCCTTCCTGTTGTAGCTTTTTAAGTACTGGATAGTGATAGTGACCTGTATACTCCATGAGAATGGTAATGGGTTCATCAAAGGTACATAAATAGTCAACCAAGGCACACATATCGGATTGAGTATGTGTCATTGTATATGGCTTGACAAGTAAAGAACCATTGGAATTTAAGATAGCAACAGTGCTTTTGGATTTTGAAACATCTATTCCAACAGCAATCATGGGGATACCTCCTTATAGTAGAATATTTGATTGGTTCCAACTCTTCAGTTTCCATTCATATTCGTTGGTTAAACGGGAGCATTTGTATGTCCCAACTTGCTGAATCGAATGCAAGAAAATGAAGGCTAGCTGACACATTTAACTACGGGCGTAATGTCCCAATTTCAAATTCCATCAGCCAATCACCTTCATTATAAAATAAAAGAGTGAAGGCTGCTGAGAACCTTCACTTATATATTACGAATTTCAATTTACAATATACGCTTTGCTAAGAGATGTTGTTTTCAAATTATTTGTAATATGATAAACTGTTTATAAAAGGAGGGAAGGTAATGAAGAAAAAATATGTGGGGATTGTTTTAGTATGTATACTCATTTTAAATTTGTTTCAAGGAATATTGCCCTTGGAAGCTACGCCCAATACGGAAAAACAATTAATTATTCATTATTACAGACCAGATAAGCAGTATGAGGAATGGAATCTATGGATGTGGCTTGACGGAAAAGATGGAAACGTTACCGAATTTACTGAAGAAGATGAATTTGGTGTAAAGGCTATTATTCCTTTAGAGGAAACAGCTAATAAGGTAGGTTTTATTGTAAGAACTAATGATTGGGCAAAAGACGTATCAGATGATCGCTTTGTGGCAACAACAGAAGCTATCAATGAAATATGGCTCGTGTCAGGAGATGAAACGATTTATACAGAAGAGCCTAATCTTTTGGGTGGTACAGTAATACTGCCAGAGCAAGTTACCTTGAATGTACATTATAATAGGTATGATAGAAATTATGAAGATTGGAAACTATGGTTATGGCCTGAAGGTAAAGAGGGGATAAGTTATAATTTTGAAAAGGAAGATGCCTATGGTAAGGTGGCAACCTTTACAGTAAAAGACATAGGATCAATACGTAAGTTAGGGTTTTGGCTCTATAAAAAAGATGTACAAAATAAAGATGTAGAAATAGATCGTTTTATTTCTACTACTAAAGTTGATGAGAATGGAAAAATTGATATTTACTTAAAGCAAGGAGAGGAAAAAGTGGGATACAGTAAAGAAGAAATGTACATTAAGCCTAGTGTGAGCTGGGCAACCATGGATACAATGGAAAGTATTTGTTTAGGTGTTAATGTTCCTTTTGAAACAAAGGAAGATCTTAAAGCGGATTTTAGTGTGACTAAAGCTGGGAAGAAAATAGCAATCAATAAAGTGGAGTTATTAGATGAAATGGAAGGTGGACTAGCTAAAGGTGCTAAGCTTTACTTAGCTGAAACCATTGACTTTAACGGTATTTATGAAGTAGCTAAAGAGGGGTATGAAGCGAAGATAGCTACAGCAGGAGAGATTTTTAATACAGAAGCTTTTAACCAGCTTTATTATTATGAGGGAGACGATTTGGGAGCTAATTATCAAAAAGAACGTACAGCTTTTAAATTATGGGCACCTACAGCCAGTGAAGTCGAAGTCATCCTTTATGATGCAGGTAATGATGGTAAAGTGCTACAAGAAGTGCCAATGACAAAACAAGAAAAAGGTACTTGGAGTGCTACAATTCAAGGTGACCAAAATGCTGTTTATTATACTTATAAGGTACGTATTAACGGAGAATGGCGAGAAGTTGTAGATCCTTATGCAAGAACAACTGGAGTCAATGGCATGAGAGCTATGGTGATTGACCTTGCAGAAACAAACCCAGAAGGGTGGGAAACACAAAAGGGACCAGAGCTTAAAAACCCAACAGATGCCATTATTTATGAACTACATATAAGAGATTTATCAACTCACGAGAATTCAGGGATTACGCATAAAGGTAAATTTCTAGGTTTAACAGAAACTGACACGACAACTAGTACAGGTGTAAAAACAGGCCTTAATCATATAAAAGAATTAGGGGTTACCCATGTTCATTTATTACCAGCTTTTGACTATAGTTCTATTGATGAAACCAAGTTAGAAGAAAGTGATTTTAACTGGGGCTATGATCCACAAAATTATAATGTACCAGAAGGCTCTTATGCCACAGATCCTTATCACGGAGAAGTAAGAGTAAAAGAATTTAAACAGGCTATACAGACGCTTCATCAAAATGATATCGGTGTTATTATGGATGTGGTTTACAATCATACGGCTAAAAGTGCAGACTCCAATTTAAATCTTATTGTACCAGACTATTATTATAGAAAGAATTTAGATGGTAGCTTTTCAAATGGTTCAGGTTGTGGCAATGAAATAGCTTCAGAACGGGCTATGGTAAGAAAAATGATTATAGATTCAGTAGTTTATTGGGCTAAAGAATATAAGATTGATGGTTTTAGATTTGACCTTATGGGCCTGATAGATATTGATACAATGAATGAAATCCGTACTGAATTAGATAAAATCAATCCTAATATTTTAATTTATGGTGAAGGCTGGACAGCTTCTTCCTCTACATTACCTACAAATAAGCAAGCGCTTAAAGTAAATGCAGGAGAATTAAATCATATAGCTGTTTTTAGTGATGATTTTAGAGATGGTATTAAAGGGCATGTTTTTGAAAGTACAGCTTCAGGGTTCGCAAATGGTGGAGCAGGGTTTGAAGAAACAATTAAATTTGGGATTGTAGGAGCAACTAAGCATCCACAAGTTGATTATGCACAGGTAAATTATTCAAAAGCACCTTTTGCAAAATCACCAAGTCAAACAGTTAATTATGTATCAGCTCATGATAACTTAACTTTATGGGATAAGATTGAACTCACTAATCCAGAAGATGGCATGGAAGAGAGACTAAAAATTCATAAATTAAGTAATGCGATGGTACTTACTTCACAAGGTATTCCTTTCTTACATGCAGGTGTAGAATTTGTACGTACTAAGGGTGGTAATGAGAACAGTTTTTCAGCAGGAGATGAGATTAATCAATTAGATTGGAGTAGAAAAATTGGATTTAAAGATGTGTATGATTATTATAGAGGTCTTATAGAGTTAAGAAAAAAACATCCAGCTTTTCGAATGACTACAGCAGAAGAAATTAGTGAGCATTTAACTTTCCTTGAAATGCCTACAGAAGAAATGGTAGGTTACAAAATAAGTGGGCATGCTAATGGAGATGAGTGGGAAGAAATTGTTGTTTTATTTAATGCTAATAAGGAAGAACAAAAAATAGTATTAGATAGAGGAGATTGGGAAGTAGTCGTTAATGATCAAGTGGCGGGTATAGTACCTATAGAGAACATAGTAGGTAATGAAGTTGTGGTACCTAGTAGAAGTGCAATGGTATTAGTAAAGGCAAAAGGAGTAGAGACAAGTACAGATCAACAAGTAGATAGTCAAAATGAAACAACCAGGTCTCAAGCTAAAACAATAGCTTACATTGTAGGTGGTGTTGCAGTAGCAGTAGTAGCTGCTTTTGGTGTGAGAAGAAGGTTGAAAAATAAGCATTAAAGAAATGATGTTAAGCATTTAAAAAAGGCGCTATGATAAGATGAATCATAGCACCTTTTTTTATGCTTATGCAAAAATGAATGATGAAGTATTATATATAGATAAAAGCTAGGCTAAGAGCAATAGAAACAATGGTGCTAATTAAAGCAATCATTAAGTGAACTCTCTTTTTGCTAAAAAAATAAACAATAATATAGAAACTTCCTAAAGCAAGTCCTAAAAACGAAAGAAAGTTGGCAAAAGGTAGAAAGAAGTTAATGCCTATATATAGTAGAAAAAAAGTAATAGCTAAGGTAAGGACATTGTAAATATGGATATAGTCGATCACGTTACTTTTTGTGGGACGTTTCATAGAGACCTCCTAAAATGGACAATAAGTATTTATTATTAAGTTATGATAAAGTAGATAAAATATGCTTGTTTTTTGAAAAATTCTTCTTTATAGCTACATAATGACATGTTATAAAGATAAGGTGGTGACAGAATAAAAGTACTAGTTAAAATAGTGAGTGAATGACTAAAGTGAGGGAAGATAGCCATAAAATTATAAGTTTTTTATTAATTAATTGAATTTTAATTGAAAATTAAGGATTGTCACTTATAATAATGGTTAGTAAGTATAGCGTTATAGCTATATGCAAAAACAAAGGCATTAAAGGAGGATTATATGAAAGGCAAAAAGAAGTACATCATTATTAGTGTAGTGGGTATTATGATTGTATTGGGTGTTATTGCAAGTATGAATAAACCAGAAGTGGAAGAAACAATCGGAGGTTATAAAGAAGGACCACGTGTACAAGTTGAGAAAATTAAAAAAGATAATATAGAGGCAAAAATTTCTTCAAGTGGTAAATTAAAAGCAGTTGATAGCCAAACTGTTTATCTTGATGCAAGTAATAAAATTATTACCATTAATAAAGAAGTAGGCGATACCGTAAAGCAAGGAGAAGTGATTTTAGTATTAGATCAGGAAGCAGAACTTTCAAGTCAAAAAAACCTAGAAGCTTTAGAAGCACAGCTAGTAGCAGCTAAAGAGAGTTTAAATCAGTTACTTGGTGCAGCTTCTAAAGGAGATATTTTAAGCGCACAGGCTACTTTGACACAATTAAAAAACAACAGAAAAGATACAGAAACAAGTATAACAAATAAAAAAGTAGACTTATCAAATTTAGAAAAAGATTTAAAACAAGCTGAAACAGATTTAAAAGTGAACGAGGAACTTTTTGAAGCTGGGGCTTTATCACAAAAAGACTTAGATGATTCTAAAGATAAGGTGACAACTTTAAAACAGAATATTGATCAGATGAAAACTGCTATTATTAGTCTTGAATCAAGTTTAAAACAAATGGACTTACAAATTGAAACAGCTCAGTACAATTTGGATTTATTAAATAATAAAGTAGAAGATAGTAATAAAAAGCAACAAATTGCTTCAGCTGAAGGTCAAATTAAAAGCTTAGAAAGTCAAATTTATACCGCTAAAAATAATTTACAAAATACGTCAACAAGTGTAGTAGCCCCTATAAATGGTGTTATTACTTACTTACCAGAAGAAGAGGGGATGCCTGTAACAGCAGGAAGTAAAATTTTAACGATTGTAGATCCTAGCAAATTAGAAGTAACTTGTGACATTTCACCTTATTACGCAGCAGACCTAAGAGTTGGTCTAGATGCAGTTATTAAATATACAGGTTCTAAAACCATTGAAGTAGCAGGTAAAGTTGCTAAGGTGGCAGCTGTAGCAGATGTCAAACAAAGTTCTAGTGGTGAAACAGTTTCACTTCCAGTTAAAGTAGAAGTAACACAGCCGGGTGAAGTAATTAAACCAGGTTTTTCTGTAGATGTTAAAATTATTACTGATACAAGAACTGATGTATGTGTAGCACCTATTTTAGCAGTTATGGAAGATGATGATAAAAACTATTATGTTTATGTAGTGGCTGAAGATGGAATCATTAGTAGAAAAGATGTTAAGCAAGGTTTAAGTAATGGTCTATATACCGAAATCGAAGGGGTACAAGAAGGGGAATTAGTTGTAAGTAATCCAGCTGATTACTTAGCAGAAGGAACTAAAGTGTCTTATGAGAAGTTAGGTGATGAACAATGATAGATATTCAAAAAGTGAATAAAATTTATAGAAATGGTCGCCTAGAACTCCAAGCTTTATTTGATATTGACTTCAAGGTAGAAAAAGAAGAGTTCGTATCTATCATGGGGGCTTCTGGTTCAGGTAAATCAACCTTTTTGCAAATTCTAGGCTGTCTTGACCATGCTACGAGTGGTACTTACATATTAGATGGGATAAATGTTTCTGAAGCAAAGGATAAAGATTTCTCAAGAATTAGAAATCAAAAAATAGGCTTTGTCTTTCAATCCTTTAATTTATTACCTAAACTTACTATTACTGAAAATGTAGAACTACCTATGATGTATGCAGGTATTAAGCCTAGAGAGAGAAGAGAACGTGCAGTTGATGCACTTATTAGAGTGGGGTTAGGGAATCGTATTAAGCATACGCCCAATGAAATCTCAGGGGGGCAGAGACAAAGGGTAGCAATTGCCAGAGCCCTTGTTAATAATCCAGCTATCATTTTAGCTGATGAACCTACAGGAAACCTAGATAGTAAATCGAGTGTAGAAATAATGAATATTTTTCAAGGCTTAAATAATGAAGGTGTTACGATTGTTATGGTTACCCATGAACCAGATATTGCAGAATTCACTAAAAGAAGAGTTGTATTTAGAGACGGCATCATTATTGATGATGCACCTATACAAAATAGGAGAGGAATATCCTAATGAATATGTTAGGTGAAAGTATTAAATCTGCAATTAAACAACTCATGGGAAATAAGGGGAGAACGATCCTTACAATGTTAGGTATGTTTATTGGTGTAGGGGCTGTTATTATGATTTTGGCATTAGGAACAGGCTTTCAAACTTATATTAAGAGTTCCTTTATGGATATGGGTTTAGGTGTGTTTCAAGTGAGCGCAAAAGAAGAAAAGTCAGAATATAAGATTGATACAGAAGATGTTAATTTGATTAAATCACTGCCGGAAATTGAGAGTGTTGTGAGAGGAAATGATAGTAGAGGAAATCTTTACACACAAAAGGGTGAGAGTTTTCTGTGCAATATTTCAGGTATTGAACCTGACTATGTCAATGAAATTTCACCACTAGATATTTTAGCTGGTAGAAATCTAAATGATAAAGATGAAGAAGCTTATAGTAATTCAGTGGTGATTGCAGATGTTGTATCTAAAGCACTTTACGGTGAAAAATCTTATGAGAGAGTAGTGGGAGAACAGATTGAAATAACTATTAATAAGCAGCCCATTAGTTTTCAAATAGTAGGTGTTTATAAAACTAATAGTTCAAAGGATTTAAGTAGAAAAGAACTAGACCGTATGATTACACAAAAAACTTTTTACATACCCTATAGCAAACTGGATCAGCTTTTAGGTTTAGGTGGTTCTGTAAGAACTATTGCAGGTATTGTAAAGGGTGGTTATGATCAAAGTGAAGTAACAACAAGAATTGGACAAATCCTTAATAAAAGACATCATTTAAAAGATGGTTATGCTATTCAAACTTATGTACAAATTATGCAAATGGTAGATAGTGTCATGAATATTGTTACTTTATTTATTAGTGCCATAGCGAGTATTTCTCTTGTAGTAGGTGGCGTTGGTATTATGAATATTATGCTTGTTACAGTTAAAGAGCGAACGAGAGAAATAGGTATTCGTAAGGCGTTAGGAGCTTCTAATAAAGATGTACTGGTACAATTTCTAATCGAAGCCTTGATGGTAACACTAATAGCAGGAATATTAGGGATGTTATTAGGATATATAGGTGCGATGATGATTGGTAATCAACTAGGCATTATGGCTGAGTTTACATTAGGAATGATTTTATTTGCAACCCTAACCTCGGTGACTATCGGCCTTGTATTCGGCGTATATCCTGCTTATCAAGCAGCGCAACTAGACCCTATAGAAGCCTTAAGAGCAGATTAAGAAAGGAAGGAATAAGAAATGAGAGAAACACTAAAAAATGCCTTAAGTCAGCTTAAAGGCAATAAACTAAGAACCTTCCTTACAATGCTAGGCATGCTAATTGGTATTAGTGCGGTTATTATTATTTTAAGCCTAGGAGAAGGTGTAAAAGGCTATGTTAATGGTCAGTTTAGTAGTGTGGGAAAAGGAACCATTCAAATTATGACCATGGATTATTCTGAGGATAATTTGTTAACGCCAGAGGATTTTGATGTGATTAGTCAAATCCCGGAAGTAATGGATGTTTTACCTTATCATGAACAATATATAGGCACAGCTAAGAATTATAAGAAGGAAGAAAAAACCTTAATGCTTTTTGGCATTACTCATGACTATGAAAAGGTACAGTCTATCAGTCTTAAGTATGGAAGGATGTTTTTAGAGCAAGACGAAACTTTAAGAAGTAATGTAATCATAGTAGAAGATAATTTTGCAAAAATCATGTTCAATGTCAAAGATCCTAAATATGCTTTAGGAAAAAGCATTGATATGAATATTGGTGGAGAAGTACAAAACTTTGAAATTGTTGGTGTTACAAAAAGTTATTATCCATCAGCAGCACCTGAGGAAATGATTGCACCTATTGTCTATTTACCATTTGCTACAGCAGATAAATATTTACAGGGAGGTGAAGGCAAGTCTTATGAAGCAATGGTTATTATTAATGAGGACTATGAAGCTTCAGATTACAGTACCCCTATTAGAAAGTTACTTGAGAAAAGACATGGTAAAGAAGATATTTATATGGTTATGTCTGTAATGGAAGCCACTAATACATATAATGATGTTTTAGACAAATTAAATTTATTTACGAGTATTGTAGCGGCTGTTTCACTTTTGGTAGGTGGTATTGGCATCATGAATATTATGATGGTAACTGTTAAAGAACGTACAAGGGAAATTGGAATAAGAAAAGCTTTAGGGGCTACCGATCGTCAGATTTTAACCCAATTTTTAATCGAGGCGCTTATGTTGACTTTGTTAGGCGGTATAACAGGTCTTTTAGTAGGCTATTTTGGCGGAGTGTTACTTGCATCAGCTATAGGAATAACTGCTCAATTGACAGCGGGGATGATTATTTTCTCAGTAGGTACTTCGAGCAGTATTGGTATTATATTTGGTGTTTATCCAGCTTATAAAGCTGCTAAATTAGATCCTGTTGAAGCACTAAGGGAAGAATAAACAAAGACTTTAATGTAATTTTAATAAAACTGTTATCAAACATTCAGAATAATGATATATAATTAAAAATAGATAGAACATTATAAGTTTATAAAGCGTTTGAATAGAAATAGAGGAGGAAGAGGATGAAACTAAATAAAGGAATAAAAAAAGCACTGTTACTTTTGTCGGTGACTTCTTTAATAACAACATCAGTACTAGCAGCACCAGTTACAGAGAAAAAAGAATTGGATTTAGATTATGCCATAACTATGGCAATTAGTAAAGATGAGACATTAGGAGAGTATGCGAGAAATACTGCAGTTTATACAGAGCAAAAGAAATCAATAGAGAATATAGGCTCTGTAGAATATAGTTCAAAAAAAATCGCTATAGAAGAATTAAATCAAAAAAAACAATTTCAAAAAGATCGTATTACTAAGGAGGTTACAGAACAGTATCAAAATATAGTTTTATTGCAAAGGAATATTGAACTTTTAAAAAAGCAAATTAACTTAAATGAAAATCAAGTAAAACAAGTTACCATAAAGAAAGAAAAAGGCTTTTGTGATGAGCTAACTTATGAGCAGGCAGTTCAGAGTTTAGAGGAATCAAAGGTAAAAAAAGAACAGACAGAGAAAAATTTAGGAGATGCAAAAAAGAGCTTTCTTAATCTTACTAACATAAACACTGATAACTATATTTTAAAAGAAGAGAATACTTACGAGCCTTTTGTGTTAGACCAAAGTATTAATTCTTATGCTACAGCGATGGCAACCAAACTTTTAAAATATGAAAATGAAAAGGTTAATTTGAGTGAGGACGACTTTAAAGAAAACATTTATAAATCAGGTGTTGGAGGAACAGGGCCTAAATATTCTGACTACCTAGAACAAAAAATAAATGTAGAAAATTCAAAGGTAAAACTACAAACTAGCTATGATAAGTATAGATTACTAATTGAAACCCAATATACAGTACTAAGTGCACAGCTAGATAGCATAAACACAAAAGCAAATGAGTATAAAAATAGTGTAAAAGAGATGAAAGCATTAGAAATTAAATACAAGGCAGGCTATATAAGTACACTTGATTATGAGACACAAAAAGTTGCTTTAGATGCCAAACAAGTAGATTATTTAAATGAAGTTTATAAATACAATATTTTAAAAATGCAGTTTGAGAAACCGTGGACAATGAGCGAATATAGTTTTTAATACAATATATTTTAAGAATAGAAGTGCATCACTAGAGGTGTACTTCTATTCTTTTGTGTAGAGATAAATATAAAAGCTTATAAATCTTATAAAAAGAAATAATTAGATTAAAAGTATCTATACTAAACATTAAGTTTGGTAAGAATAAATTTTTTGTGGTTTTGTATTGACGTATTTAGAAGAAATATGTATAATTTTCTATGGCAAGTTTAATGGATGTAAACAAAAAGTTTATTTATATATACTGTAATACACAGAGGGGGCTAGATAATATGGATATTGGGGCTAAGATTAATCAGCTTCGTAAGAAGAATGGTTTAACCCAAGAAGAACTAGCAGATAGGTGTGAGCTTTCAAAAGGCTTCATTTCTCAAGTAGAAAGAGGTTTAACTTCACCTTCTATTGCCACACTCATTGATATATTAGAGTGTTTAGGCACTAATCTAAAGGATTTCTTTAATGAATCCAGTCAAGAAAAAATTGTTTTCACAAAAGAAGATGTTTTTGAAAAAGAGGATAAAGATCATAATAATATGATTACATGGCTTATCCCAAATGCACAAAAAAATGATATGGAACCCATCCTGATACATATTGAACCAGGAGGAAAATCTAGTGTGGGAGCACCTCATGATGGAGAAGAATTTGGTTATGTGATTGCAGGTAATGTATATGTTCACTTAGGTAACAAGAAGTTTAAAGCGAAAAAAGGTGACAGCTTTTATTTTAGACCAACAAGTGACCATTATCTTCACAATCCAGGGAAGACCAAAGCTATCGTTCTATGGGTTGCTACGCCACCAAGTTTTTAAAGGAGTAGATGGAAATGACAGAAGAGTTAGCTACCAAAGATTATATTATTGATTTAAAGCATATTACCAAGAAATATGATGATAATTTAGTTTTAGATGATATTAATATGTATATAAGACGCAATGAATTTTTGACTTTACTAGGTCCTAGTGGTTGTGGAAAAACAACCTTGCTTCGTATTATTGGTGGTTTTGAAGAATGTACAAATGGAGAAGTCCTTTTTGAAGGTAAAAACATTGCAGATTTACCACCTTATAAAAGAAAAATTAATACCGTTTTTCAAAAGTACGCTTTATTTCCACATATGAATGTAGAAGATAACATTGCTTTTGGACTTCAAATTAAGAAAATGGATAAGAAAGTTATTAAAGAAAAAGTAAAAGAAATGTTAGCATTAGTTAATCTTGCAGGTTATGAAAAGCGTTCAGTAGATTCATTAAGTGGTGGACAACAACAACGTATTGCTATTGCAAGAGCCTTAGTTAACGAACCAGAGGTACTTCTTTTAGATGAGCCTTTAGGTGCCCTTGATTTAAAACTTAGAAAAGGGATGCAATTGGAGCTTAAACGTATTCAGCAAAAAGTAGGTATTACCTTTATTTTTGTAACTCATGACCAAGAAGAAGCTTTAAGCATGTCCGATACAATTGCAGTTATGAAAGATGGTAAAGTGCAACAGATTGGTAGTCCTATTGATATTTATAATGAACCTAAAAATGCCTTTGTAGCAGATTTTATTGGTGAAAGTAATATTTTGCAAGGGACTATGTTAAAAGATTACTTAGTAAAATTCCATGATACAGAATTTGAATGTGTGGACTTTGGTTTTACGGAAAATGAACCCATTGATGTAGTTGTAAGACCAGAAGATATTCTAATTGTATCAGCTGACAAGGGGATGTTAACAGGTGTTGTAGAAGCTGTTACCTTTAAAGGGGTACATTATGAAATGTCTATTCGTTCAAAGGGATTTTTATGGACAGTTCATTCCACAACAATGTCACAGGTAGGAGAAGAAGTAGGGATGGTTATTACACCTGCTGAAATCCATATTATGAAAAGGAGGTAGATGAGATGAATAGAAGGTCTTTAGCTTTTCCTTATTTAATATGGTCAGCTATTTTTATCATTGTACCACTCCTTTTAATTGTGTATTATAGCTTTCAAAAAGCAGGAAGTTTTAGTCTGGCAAACTATCAGCAGTTTATGGAACCTGCCTACTTAGAAGCTTTTTGGAAGTCTATTAAGTTAGCTTTTATTTGTACAGTGGTATGCTTAGTCTTAGCTTATCCTTTAGCCATGATTTTAAGTAGTAAAGAAATGTCTGGCAAAAGTATTATTTTAGTATTGGTCATTCTTCCAATGTGGATGAATTCCCTTTTAAGAACCTATGCTTGGGCAAACCTGCTTGAAAATAATGGTGTTATCAATAGTTTTCTTGAAGTGTTAGGCTTTTCTAAGGTTAAGTTTTTGTATGGTAATGGTGGTGTTATTTTTGGTATGGTTTATAACTTCTTTCCTTTTATGGTGCTACCTATTTACAATGTACTTTGTAAAATTGACCATAGTTTAATAGAAGCTTCCTATGACTTAGGTGCTAATAAAATGACTACTTTTAGAAAAGTTATTTTACCATTAAGTATGCCAGGGGTATTAACAGGTATTATTATGGTGTTTATGCCAGCACTTACTACTTTCCTTATTACTAGACTTTTAGGTGGTGGTAAGGTAATGCTTATTGGTAATGTCATAGAAGAACAATTTACACGTACAGGTAATATGGGCTTTGGTTCGGCTGTTTCCATGTTACTCATGATAGTAGTCCTTATTACTCTAGGCTTTATGTCTAAAAAAGGTGCGTTTGATAAAGGAGGGGGACTATTTTGATAAAATTTTTAAAGCGCTTTTATCTTGTAGCCATTTTAGTAATCATGTATGCCCCTGTTGCACTACTGATGATTTTTTCGTTTAATGATTCAAAGCTTCCTATATGGAGAGGCTTTACTTTAGATTGGTATAAGCAAATGCTAGTTGATACCAGTATTCAAGAAGCTTTTATGAATACTATTGTGATAGCCCTAGTATCCTCACTGATTGCTACTGTAATTGGAACTTTGGCTGCTATAGGCATTAATCGTATGAGAGGTTGGCAAAAGAAATGGGTCATGAATGTGACTTATATACCTCTTTTAAGTCCTGATATCGTTATTGGTATTTCACTAATGATGTTATTTTCGTTTATTCATATGCCATTTGGTATTGTAACACTTATTATTTCACATATTACCTTTAGTGTACCTTATGTGATTTTATCTATTATGCCAAAGCTTAAGCAGATGAATTACAACCTTTATGAAGCCGCTTTAGATTTAGGAGCTACACCTTTTTATGCATTTAAGAAAGTGATTTTACCAGAGATTTTACCAGGTGTTGTGGCAGGAGCTTTCATTGCTTTTACCCTTTCACTTGATGATTTCGTTGTAAGTTTCTTTAATAAAGGAGCAGGAGTGGATACACTTCCTATTAAAATCTATTCCATGGCTCGTAAAGGCGTTAATCCAACCATTAATGCCATCTCAACATTGATGTTTACAGCAATTATGATCATTCTTTTAATAAGTAATCTCCGTGTGAATAAAAAAGTAAAAGATGATCAGTATGAATAAAAAGGATTTTAAACCAAAGAACGGGGGAAAGCTTATGAGAATACAAAAAATACTTGCTTTAATAAGTACCCTGGGTTTACTAGGAGCAAGCTTAACAGGCTGCACTGCAGATCATATTGCTGCTGAGGAAAATACACCTGTAAAAACAGAAGGGCGTCAGCTCATTGTTTATAATGTAGGCGATTACATTGCCCCAGAATTAAATGCTGAGTTTACGGCAGAAACAGGGATTAAAGTGATTTATTCAGAGTATGCTAATAATGAAGAAATGTATGCAACAGTAGCACCTGGCAATATACAGTATGATATTCTAGTGCCTTCAGATTATATGATTGATAAAATGATTAATGAAGGACGATTAGAAGAAATAGATATGAGTAAAATTCCTAACTATGACAAAATAGATTCGGAATTTAAAAACTTAGATTTCGACCCAGAAAATAAATACTCAGTACCTTATATGTGGGGAACAGTAGGTATTTTATACAATACAAAAATGGTAGATGATCCAGTAGATAGCTGGGATGTTTTATGGAATGAGAAATATAAAGATCAAATTTTTATGTATGATAGTGAACGAGATTCTATCATGGTAGCACTCAAGAAGTTAGGATACTCCATGAACACTAGAAATCCACAAGAACTAGCAGAGGCAAAAGAACTACTTATAGAGCAATTTCCATTAGTACTTGCTTATGTAGGAGATGAAGGCAAAGGTAAAATGGTAAATGGTGAGGCGGCTATGATGATTGCTTGGGCAGGAGATGCAATGCTGGCTATGGATGAAAATCCTGATTTAGCTTATGCTATTCCTAAAGAAGGTTCCAATTATTTCGTGGATTCTTTCGTTATTCCTAAAGGTGCAAGCAATAAAGAAGAAGCTTATGAATATATTAATTTCCTATGCAGACCAGACATTGCAGCTAGAAATGCGGAATATATAGGTTACTCAACACCAATTAGTGAAGCAAAAGCGTTACTACCAGAGGAAATACAAGAAAGTGAGATCGCTTATCCTGATGCTTCTGTTTTAGGGAATCTAGAGATGTTCAACGACCCTTCAGATGTAATTGAGCTATACACGACCATATGGTTAGAGGTAAAATTATCACAATAGGTTTTATTTTATAAAATAGGAATAGTGGAGGGATGTTATGAACACAGAAAATGAAATGCTAGAAATGGGAGTAGAAGATGAATGGTTTGAAGGTGGTGAGTTTCTACCGGAGAAGAATAGTAGTGCAGGAGCAACCACTTCTTTAGTATTAGGTATTATTAGTTCTTTAGCATGGATTATTCCAATTATCGGTTTACCTATTACAGTTGTGGGGATTGTATTAGGGGCTATTAATATGAAGAGTAAAAAGCATAAAGGAATAGCTATTGCAGGTTTTGTAGTTAATATTGTGTTTTTAGCAGCAACAATTGCAAAGGGAATTTTAGATATTATTAAATGTTTCAAGAAAAAATAGTAAGATAAAAAAGCTCATCTAAAGGGATGAGCCTTTTTTATTAATAAGAGAAGAAAGAGGAATATTTAAAGTTTCGACAAGAATTCACAGTTTTTATCCTCTATTCATAGTATATGGTAAGGGCAAAATAAAGGAGGAATCAGGGTGTATAAAAGTGTTATCATTATTAACGGCGATACACTAGGAAGAGGCGATGAGAAGGTAGGACAGACATTACTAGGGACTTTTTTACGCAAGGTACTTGCTAGTATGGATAAACCTGAAGCTATTGTCTTTTATAATTCTGGAGTTAAGCTCTTAACTAAAGAATCTCGCTACCTAGAAGTACTAGATGGACTTGAAGCAAGTGGCATAGAACTTTTAGCTTGTGGAACCTGTGTGTTTCATGTATGTGGTCAGCGTTCACTAGCAGTGGGGAGAATTAGCAATATGGAGGAAATAGCAGATTTACTTATTAAAGCGGAGAAAGTTGTCACGCTTTAAAGGGTACAAACTAGACGGTATAGTCAATAACTATACCGTCTAGTTTGTGTTTGCCCATAATAAATGAGCTGTTACATTTTAGTAGCAACAGCTCATTAGTATTGATTAGGAATCTTCTTTAAGTTCTTGAATGTGAAGAGTAAGGTCTTCGATGACTTTTATAATCGCATCTATGTCATCTTCTTGAATGTAGTCTACGGAACCTTTTATATATTTTTGCTCAGAATCTGAAGAAAGGGAAAGTAGTGCTCTTTGAGTTCTAGCCCAGTTACTATAAATATTAGCATGAGATGTGATGATACGAATAGGAATATCACCTAAGTTGCCACCATCTAATACCTTTTGCCCATTTTCTTGAAGCTTTAATTTTTCAGAAATCATATTGCGATTCCAGGTTTTTTCTAAACCAATACCTTTATTGAGAGATTGAAGTGTGGGATCATAATCCTTATGAGTACCTAGCGTATTGTTTACCATGTTGGTACCACTAAATAAACGTAATATGCCTGTATTACGAAGGCCGTTAGTTAAGAATGATTCAATAATCATAATATTATTAAAGTCTACGCAAAATTGAGGCGAAGCTCCCTCGATAAGAACAATACCAGCTACATCTTCAGGATAAAGTTGGGCATAGCGCAATACTTCCAAAGAACCCATACCATGAGCTACAAAAATAAAAGGCTCAATATAAGTATCTTCATCATCAGGTATTTCGTCGCTATGTAGTAAAGTATAAATTTCTTTACAAATGGTATCAATATCTCTTGAAGCAGAGGTTGTCTCACTCCAACCATAACCTGGTTTATCGTAAACCTTCACAGGATGAGTAGCAGCCAGCTTGCTATGAAGTGGATAAGTCTCTACATAAGGAACATTAGCACCTATATCAGTAGTAAAGACGATAGGCATTTCACCAGAACCACCTTCATAAAGATGCATTTGAACATCATCCACTTCTACTAAACGACCTAAACGGCCTAGAGAACTGGCGGAGTAGTAAGTTCCGAGTTGCTGATAAACAATACCTAATAAAATGAGGCCAAGAATAGCAAAGCGGAAAATATGTTTTTTACGTTTTTCATGTTTTCTACTAAAACTTTTTATTTTCATGTTTTTATTTGGATCCATTGATTAATCTCCTAAAATATAACAAAATACGTTAACACTTGACTTCTTTCTATTATATCATAAGTGAGTTATAAATTTGAATGCCTAATACAAAGATGTTTATATTTTCCTTGTAAAAAGTTTATGTCAAATAAGGGACTCTAGCTAGTCAATTTAGGGAAAATAGTATACTATGAGAGGTAAGAAAGACGGTAATTGAGGTGAAACAATGAAAATTTTGCATACATCAGATTGGCATTTAGGCAGAAGCCTTCATGGCTATTCATTAATAGAGGATCAAGCTTATGTGTTAGAGCGTTTATTAGAAAAGATTAGAGAAGATCAAGTAGACCTTCTAGTGATTGCAGGTGATATTTATGATAAAAGTATTCCTACAGAAGCAGCTGTAGAGCTTTTTAATCATTTTATTAGCAAAGTGACCTTAGAGTATAAAATAAGTACCATTATTATTTCTGGCAATCATGATAGTGGTGAGCGTATCGACTTTGGCAGTAAGTTATTTGAAAGTCAGCATCTCTACATAGTAGGGAAATGTCCTAAAGGTTATCAAAAGGTTACGGTTAAGGTCCAGGATGAAGAACTTGATGTTTTTATGATACCCTATATTGAGCCAGCTCATGTAAGAGAAATAGCAGAAGATGATACCATTAAAAGGCATGATGAAGCTATGGCTTATTTAATAAAAGCTATTGAAAATGAGAAGAGAGAAGTGCCTACTTTATTAGTGGCACATGCCTTTGTAGCTGGCGGAGATGTATCTGATTCAGAAAGAAGATTAAGTGTAGTAGGTGGAGCTGAGCTAGTAAGTGCTCAGCATTTTAAGAATTTTACGTATACAGCTTTAGGACATCTTCATAAGAGACAAGCTATGGGAGCAGAAAACATTCGCTATAGTGGTTCACTTCTTAAATATTCAGTATCTGAAGCTAATCAAAAGAAAGGCTATGTCCTTCTAGAGATAAAAAAACAGAAGCTTGTAGCTATTGAAGAAAAAGAACTAGCAACCAAACGTAATGTAAGGGTTTTAACAGGACTTTTAGAAGAGCTGATTGCATCAGCTAGCCTAGATGCTCATAAAGATGACTATGTATTTGTTCGTATTAAAGGTGTGCCTGTAGCAGATGTAACAGCAACACTCAGACATATTTATCCTAATATTTTAGGTAGTGAATGGGTAAAAGATGAAGCTTCAGGAGAAGCGGTTGAAGAGCAAAAACAAGTGGACTTTATGGCCACTAAGGAAAAAACAGTTACTGAGGTATTTATGGAGTTTTTAGATTTTATAGGTGAAACTGAATTTGATGAAGAAGAAACGAAGTACATCAAGGAAATTGTTCAGGAAATAGAGGAGGGAAAATATGAGGCCTAGATTACTTAAAATGACGGCTTTTGGGCCTTATGCAGGAGAACAGATCATTGACTTTGAACGTTTAGAAGATGCTAATATGTTTTTAATTTATGGTCCTACAGGTGGAGGGAAGACTACTATTTTAGATGCCATTTGTTATGCATTATATGGTGAAACCAATGGAGGGGAACGAAGTGGTGAAACCATGCGTAGTAAGTTTGCTGATGAAGATACTATTACAGAAGTAGAACTTTATTTTAAACTGCGTCAGGATGAGTATCGTATTGTGAGAAGACCTCAATATGAAAGAGCGGCTAAACGTGGCGGTAGTAGTGGTAAGCTAGTAAAGGTGGCTAGTGAGGTTGAACTTTATAAAAAAGAGGAAGATACTTATAAGTTAGTAACGGCCAAATATAATGAAGTTGGCGAAAAGATCAACGAGCTTTTGCATTTTAACATTGGGCAGTTTAGACAGGTCATTATGATTGCTCAAAATAAGTTTAGGGAGCTTCTCACCGTAAGTAGTAAAGAAAGGCAGCAAATTCTTCAAGATATTTTTGAAACAGGTATTTATCAGAATGTAGAAAAAGCTTTAGAAATCCTATATGCGGATATTAAAGATCAAGTGAAGGAAAAACAGTTAATTTATGAAAATACATTAAGTCAAATTGAAGCAGGAGAAGATGTTCGCTTAAAAGATTTTTTGAGTACAAAGGTCATTTATAATGCACCAGAGGTATGTGACATTTTAGAATGCATTTGTAGTGAGAAGAAAGAGGAACAAGAGCAGCTAGAGCAAGAACTAAAAAAAGTTGTGGCCCAATTAGAAGAGAGCCAACAGCAGTTAGTTAAAGTCAATAAACAGTATGAGGAAAAGCAGGAACAAGTCCGTTTAGAAACAGAGTTAACAGGCCTCATAGCTAAAAAAGAACACTACAATCAGCTTGAAGTTAAAATTGAAAAAGCAGAAAAAATACTTCCTATTATCCCACTAGAAACCATTGTGCTAGAAGTTAAAAAAGAGTACTTGGCATGTGAAGAGACTTTAAAAGTACAAGTAGCCTCTTTAAAAGAGATAGAAGATAAATTAAAGCTTTGTGAAACGAAATTGAAAGAACAGGAAAACTTACCTGTAGAAGTAGAAAAACTAAAGAAGGAATATAGCATTTTAGAAACCTATGTACCTAAAGTAGTACAATTAGCTGCTAAATACGAAGAAAGAGAGCAGAAGCAAAAAGCGCTTAGCATTGGAGAGGACACCTATAAAAAACTACTCGAAAAGGAAGTTCTATTAGATAAAGAAATAGAAGAAAAAGAGTTAACCATTAAACAAAAAGATACCCTTCAAAAAGAATTAGCTGAGAAGCTGGTCTTACAAAAAGAGATGTTAGAAATATTAAAGCAAAAAGCTGAAAGAGTAAGAGAAGAAGCACATGCTACCAAAGTGCTTTCAGAATTAGATAAACAGTATGAACTCATTAAGCAAAAAGAGCAGCTACATCAGCTACATGAAACGCATTATAGAGAAGCTTTTAAACTCTGGTTTAATAATCAAGCAGGGGTATTAGCCGAAACTTTAAAAGATAATGAACCTTGCCCTGTGTGTGGTTCCTTAAAGCATCCACAAAAAGCTGTTTTGACAAGTGATCATATCACGAAGGAAGCTTTGGACAAAATGGAGAAGGAAATTAAAGAGTTAGAAACAGAGTTAGGCAGTTTGAGAGAAACTAAATCAGCTTTAGAGAAAGAATGTAAGCTTCTTAAAGCGAGATTACAAGCATATGACGAGGCTTTAGTAGGTAAAGAGACTATTAGTGAAGAGGTTTTACACAAACTAAAGGAGGAAATAACTACCCTAGAAGCAAAATTAGGAGAACTTGTCCAGATGCAAAAAGCCTTAGAAGCCAATCGCCTAGAGAAAAAGACGATTATTGAGCGAAAGGAAAAAGGAGCTACTTATATTGCAGAACAAAAAGAAGGTTTAAGTGAAGTAACAGCTTATATTACGAGTATTGAAACAGAAGTGCCAAAAGAGCTTAGAGAAAAGGTGGCTTTAGATGCTATGTTAGAGCAGTTAAAAGCTGCTTATACAGCTAAAGAAGCAGCATTTAAGACACTTAAGCAGCAGCAAGAAAGACAAAGTACAGAAAAAGCACAGCAAAGTACAAGAGTGCTCGAAAACCAGAAACGAGCAGTCACTTTAAAAGAACAAGGGGCTAAAAAGCGCCTTGAGTTTGAAAATGCCTTAGAAGTTGCTGGTTTCAGTGATATGGGAGATTTTAAGATTTACAAAATGACACCAGAAGATCTAGAAACGGCTAAAGCTGATTTAGGTGAGTATAAACAAAGAAGAAATTTACTCACAAGTCAGTGTAAAGAGCTTCAAGAAAAAACAAAAGATTTCTCAGAAGAAGAAAGAGTGAGCGTTACCAATAAGCATCAAGTATTGATGGAGCAAAGCACAGCTTTAAGTTTAAAGGTTAATGAAGTGAAAAATAATCAAATGAAGCATTTAAAGATTCAGCAAGCATTAACTCATCTTTATGATGAGGTTAAAACCATAGTAAAAAAACAAAGTGTTATTGAAAAAATTAGTAGCTATGCGAAGGGAAAGAATAGAAAGGGACTTTCTTTTGAAAGATATATTCAAAGTAGCATTTTTGAGGAAGTTTTAAGAAGTGCTAATAAGAAATTAAGGCCGATGACCCATAATCGTTATGAATTATTCCGTAGTGACGATTTATCTCGTGCTAATGCACAAGCAGGTTTAGATATTGGCATTAAGGATTATTATAATAATGAGACAAGGCCTGTAACAACCTTATCAGGTGGTGAAAGTTTTATGGCAGCACTAGCGCTAGCCCTCGGCTTATCTGAAGTGATTCAAAGATTAGCAGGAGCTACGCCACTAGATACGTTATTTATTGATGAAGGTTTTGGTAGTTTAGATGAAGAGGCACTAGAGCTAGCTATTAAAACTTTACTAAGTATTCAAGATACAGGTCGTTTAATAGGAATCATATCACATGTAAAAGAGTTACGAGAACAAATCCCAGTAGGTCTTGAAATTACTACAGGGGCTAGAGGAAGTTCAGCTTCGTTTAAACTATAAAGTAATTTCCTAATGCTTTTTAACAGGAATCTGTGTTACAATATGATGAAGATCAATACAATAAAATGGAAGCATTGTTTTAAGCATAAGGAGTTGAAATAATGGACATAAACAAGATTGTGCAGCTTTTATCTGAAAAGATACCTACTCAGCACATTTTAACCCATGAACCAATGAAAAATTATACCACCTTTAAGATTGGTGGCCTAGCAGATATAATGGTTAAACCAGAAAACAAAGAGCAATTAAGTACTATATTGCAGGTGTGTGCCACAGAAAAAGTACCTTATTATATTTTAGGCAATGGTAGTAATTTACTTGTATCAGACGCAGGTTATAGAGGTGTTATTATTCAGCTTTATAATCAGTTTGCAGAAATTACTGTAGAAGATAACAGGATTACAGCGCAATCTGGTGCACTTCTTGCTAGAATAGCAGCTAAAGCATTAGAAAATGAATTAACTGGTTTTGAGTTTGCTCATGGTATACCTGGAACCTTAGGTGGAGCAGTAGTGATGAATGCAGGTGCTTATGGCGGTGAAATGAAGCATGTCATTGCTTCCTGTGAAGTTATGACACCAGAAGGAGAAATATTAAAGCTTTCTAATGAGGAATTAGAGCTAGGTTATCGTACCAGCGTTATTCAAAAGAAAGGCTATATTGTTTTAGAAGCTACCTTTATACTAGAGCCAGGAGATAAAGAGAAAATTCAAGAGCTCATGAAGGATTATGCAGGGCGTAGACGTGATAAGCAACCACTAGATAAACCAAGTGCAGGCAGTACTTTTAAAAGACCCGAAGGTTATTTTGCAGGAAAGCTTATTATGGATAGTGGTTTAAGAGGTTTTCAGGTAGGTGGCGCTATGATATCTGATAAACACTGTGGTTTTGTAGTCAATACTGGAGAAGCTACTTGCGAGGATGTGATTCATTTGATTCAAGAAGTGAAACGCATTGTTAAAGAAAAATTTGATGTAGAGCTAGAGCCAGAAGTAAAAATGCTTGGGTTTTAACGATAAAAGGAGGGGCTATCTTAATAGCCCCTTTATATAAAACTTGTATGATAAAGAAGTAAAGCGAAAGGAATAGGAGGGAGTCTTATGAACTTTGTCATTGTTACGGGCATGTCAGGAGCAGGGAAAAGTAGTGCTATTAACTGCTTTGAAGATATGGGTTATTATTGCGTAGACAATTTACCACCTACACTGATTAAAAGCTTTGCAGAGCTTATTGTTTCACAACAAAATAAGCTAAGTAAGGTTGTTTTAGGTATAGATACAAGAGGAGGCAGTTTATTTGCTGATTTATTTACGAGTTTAAATGAACTCCAAAAAAGTGGACATACTTATGAGATTGTATTTTTTGATTGCAGTGATGCAGAACTGATTAAACGTTTTAAAGAAACAAGACGTTTACATCCGCTAGCTCGTAGTGAAAGAATTGAAGAGGGAATTGAAAGAGAAAGACGTATATTAAGAGAAATAAAGGAAAAAGCTAATCATATCATAGACACTTCTTATATGCTCCCAAAAGATACAAGAGGCGTATTATATAAGATTTATTGCGAAGACAAGGCTTTCGATAGTTTAATGATTACTATTGTATCCTTTGGATTTAAATATGGGATTCCTATTGATGCAGATTTAGTATTTGATGTCCGTTTTGCTCCGAATCCTTATTATATTCCTGAGATGAGACCACATACAGGGAATGAATCTATTGTCAGTGATTATGTCATGCAATTTGAGGTAAGTCAAACCTTCCTTACAAAGCTTCAAGATATGATTGCCTTTTTGATTCCTAACTTTAAAAAAGAGGGGAAAAATCAACTCGTTATTGCTATTGGTTGCACAGGCGGTAAACATCGTTCTGTCACTCTTGCTAATGCACTCTATGATTATTTACAAAATGAGGGGCACACTGTGATTAAACAGCATAGAGATATAGAGAAGGATAGTAAAAGAGGGAAATAAATGATAAAAACAACGCAGCAAAATAAAAAGATTGTAGTAATAGGTGGCGGAACAGGATTATCAACCATGCTAAGAGGCATTAAAAAATATACCTCACAGATTACAGCTATTGTAACTGTTGCAGATAATGGGGGAGGCTCTGGAAAACTAAGAGAAGAAATGGGGATTATTGCACCTGGAGATATACGAAACTGTATTGTAGCACTAGCTAACACAGAACCTATTATGGAAAAGCTTTTGCAGTATCGCTTTAAAGAAGGAACCTTACAAGGGCAAAGCTTTGGAAATCTTTTTTTAGCTGCACTGACGGATGTAACAGGTGGTTTTGAGGAAGCAGTGCGTGTAACAAGTAATGTTTTAGCTATTACAGGGAAAGTATTGCCCGTTACATTAGAAGATGTACACTTAGAAGCTACCTTTGACAATGGACAATGGATTTCAGGTGAAAGTGAGATTGTGGAATATGGTAAAGGAAGTGGACATAATATTACTACCATTAAGCTTGTACCTAGTATGCCACAGCCAGCGCCTGAAGTAATTGAAGCCTTAGAAGATGCAGACTTAATTATATTAGGGCCAGGGAGTTTATATACCAGTATCATTCCTAATTTGCTGGTAAAAAACATTAGTTGTTATATTAGAGAAGCTAAAGCTGAAAAGCTTTATGTAGCTAATTTGATGACACAACCAGGGGAGACTAGTGATTTAAGCCTAGAAAGACACCTTATGATTTTAGAAGGCTATTTGGGTAAAGGTGTTATTAATCAAGTGATTGTTAATAATGAAGTAATAGAAGAAACGTATTTAAGACAATATTTGGAAGATGGTGCAAGTGTCTTAAAGGTTGATGAAACGCATCCTATATGGGATAATATTAAAATAATAGAAGCACCCCTTGTTAAAGTAGACCAAGATAAGAAATTCATTAGACATGATGCTGACAAATTGGCAAAATGTATTTTTGAGGAGATTTAGTACAAAAATTACATAAGATGAGGTGACTGAGATGTCCTTTTCTTCCGATGTAAAAAAAGAACTCACATGTGTATCGATAGGTGCGAGACATTGTATGATAGCAGAAATTGCAGCCATGATTATTATGGCGGGAGAAGTAAAATATGAAGCACATCAGTTTCGTATTAAATTTCAAACAGAAAATGCGGCTATTGCAAGAAAATACTTTACAATGATAAAAAAAGCTTTTAATATAAATACTGAGGTAGTCCTTAAAACACATAAAAAAATGCATAAAAAGCAAAATTATGTAATTGTCACCAAGACCAGTGAAGAAGCAGAAAAGATTTTAAGGGCAACTACATTATTAAAAGATGAATCAGGTCATCCTACCCTTAGAGATCATGTGGATTTAACCGTTATACAAAGTATTTGTTGCAAGAGAGCGTACTTAAGAGGAGCCTTTTTGGGAGCAGGCTCTGTAAGTGACCCAGAGAAGGGCTATCATTTAGAGTTTGTTAATCAAACGGAAAAACAAGCTGAATTCTTGAAGGATATTATGATTTCTCTTGAGATGGAGCCTAAAGTTGTACCACGAAAGAATAATTTCGTGTTATACTTAAAAGAAGGGACACAAATTGTAGACTTACTCAATATTATGGGAGCTCATATAGCTCTTATGGAACTTGAAAATGTACGTATTGTTAAAGAGGTAAGAAATAATGTCAATCGTATTGTTAACTGCGAGACAGCTAATTTGAAAAAAACAGTATCGGCAGCTGTACGGCAGATGCAAGATATTGAGTTCATACAAAACACAATAGGGATATCAGCATTACCTGAAAACTTAAGACAAGTGGCAACTTATCGTTTGGAGTATCCAAGTAGCTCACTTAAAGAGCTAGGGGAACTGCTTATGCCACCCGTTGGAAAATCAGGTGTTAACCATAGGCTTAAGAAAATTAGTGAAATAGCAGAGCAAATTAGAGAAACAAGAGGAGGAAGTAAAAATGGTTAAAGAAGTACTTAAATTAGAATTAAAAAATGGTCTTGAGGCTAGACCTGCAGCATTATTTGTGCAGATTGCAAGTAAATATGAAAGCCATATTTCAGTTACAGTAAATGAAAAACAAGTAAATGCTAAAAGTATTATGGGGATGATGTCTTTAGGTGCTATTAAAGGTCAAAATATTGAAATTGTAGCTGAAGGTCAAGATGAAGAAGAAGCAGTAGCTGCACTTATTAAGTTCTTAACAACACAAGAAGTAGCAGAATAATTAAGTTTAGTTGAAGAGGCTATTATAAAGGTGATTGGTACAATCGCTTTTATAATAGCCTCTTTTATTATAAGTAAATTACATTTTGGAACTACTTGTAGATTTAAAGGAATGATGTAGTTTATAATAAAGCATGAACATATAGAATAGATACAGATTAAAATAAGGGGGCACATCAGTGAAGCGACAAATAAAAAGATGCATAAGAGGTATACTATTTTTGGTTTTCATGTATAGCATGACTATTGTAACCATGGCAAGTGTGCCTAAGACGATTAAAGTAGGGCTAGAATCAGTTTATAAAAACCAAGGAACTATGGTTTTATCAGGTAATCAAAACTTTGAGATAGGTTATTTTGATGATAAAGGCTTTACTGCTATAGGCGCACTTAATGCTTCAAATTTAAGTTTAAGAACTACATCTAATAGTTATTATGATATAGGTTTAAGTTTTAATAACTATTCTTCGGCATTAGAAGCTGCTAAATTATATAGTAGCACAGCAGTAGTAGGTTATACTTCAGCAGGTACTTTTAGTGTATATAGCTTAGAAGCAACTAATAGCCTAGGAGCAGTACCAAGTAGCAACTTAGTAGAGGTCTATGATACAAGTAATCAACTTCTTTTAGTAACTGTTAAAAAGAGTGACTTAGTTTTTTGTAGTTTTGATTTAAGTTCAGGTTTATATTTAACGCAAGTAGGAAGTAGTAGCCGCTATAGAGGGGCTATTGGCTTAGGCGGTGATAGCGGATTAACACCTTATAATGTTCTGTTTATGGAAGAATATTTATATGGTGTATTACCAAAAGAAATGTCGGCTTCTTTTCCAATAGAAGCATTGAAGGCACAAGCTGTAGCAGCAAGATCTATTGCTACTTACCAGTATAATAGATATAGTAGTTCTGGATACAATGTAGTTGATACTACCTCTACTCAAGCTTACGGTGGCTATAATGCGGAGAAGGATACGACGACTGCAGCAGTAGATATGACTTATAATGAGGTCATTCGTTATAATGGAGCTATTGCAGAAGCGGTATACTTTTCTACTAGTGGGGGAGTAACAGAAGCAGCTAAAGAAGTATGGGGAAGTGAGATTGCTTACTTACAGTCAGTAGTAGATTTGTATGAAACAGAGCCAGCTATGCCAGCATGGACAGCCACGGTTTCAATGGATGAAATAGGAGCGGCTTTAACCCGTAAGGGAGTTAATATTGGAACGCCTACTAGTATTTCTATTACAGGAAGAAGTTTATCTGGAAGAGTAAAAGAGTTAACCATTTATGGAACAGTAGGAACTTATACAGTAAAAGGAACAGAAGTAAGAACATTCTTTTCGGGAACTACTGCCGGTTCTTTAAAAAGTACATATTTTAGTTTTTATGGTCCTATTGGAAATGTAAATAGCGGTGGTTCAAGCGGTAGTAGTAATACTGTTACGGTACTTTCTGGTTATGGCAAAGAGCAAGTAAGTAAGGATAGTCTAGTAGCCATGAATAGTACTAGTATGAGTACCTTACCTAGTAAAGTAGCTGTATGGTCCGAAAATGGTTTAAGCTATTTAAATGGTAGCAGTGGAGCATCAGGAGCAACAACTCATCTAGGCTTAGAAACAGCAACAGGTAATGTGACGATTTATGGTGCTGGATATGGTCATGGGGTAGGAATGTCTCAAAGCGGTGCTAAAGGTATGGCTAAGGCTGGATTTATGTACGATGAAATTTTGAAATATTATTATAGTGGGGTAACGGTTTCTAGATAGCAATGAAAAGCCACTCTTGAGAAATATAAACAATAGTATTTCTATTAGAGTGGCTTTTATTTATAATCTTATAATTGAGTAGTAATCAAATGATTGAAAATATATAGTTTTATGTATTGATATATATAAATAGTTAAAAAACGAAACAAATCGAGTCTGCTAACGTCTAATATATTAGATTGAATGGAATAAGGAGGAGGGGAAAATGGTGAAGAAAAGTCGTTTAAAAACAGTTATCACAGGTATTAGCTTACTGTTAATGATCTTAATAGTCATCATCGTAGCAAGAACGACTAAACAGAACAATGGAGACAATCAGCAGTTAGACTTAGTCAGTCAGGGAGATAAAGTCATAGCAAAGATCTATGACAGTCAGCAAGCGATTTATAATGAGGAAGGACAAGTGCCTAATGCAATTTATCATTTTTCTAAAGAACAGCTTATACAGTTAGCAGAAATGATGAATTTTAAAGATTGGAAAGCATACAAAGGTAACATGATATATGATATGGCATTGAGTCTGGTGATTCAAGTAAATGACAAAGATTGTTATTATGTGTTTCCTAATGTAGAAAATCAAACTTATATAGAAATATATGATACTAGTCAAAGTGAAACGGGAAGCAAAAGATATTTTGCACCTAAAGAAATTTATGAAACAGTCAAAGGTTATATCATGTCTCAGGGAACAATAGTACAAGGAGACATGGAAAATAGTTTAACAGCTGAGATTACAGAAGTGAAGGATCAAATACTTTTAGTCAAAGGTATTGATGAGGCAGCACTAAAAAGTATAGGAGATGCTTGTTATCTTACCATTAATAAAGCAAGTACGACAATTCTAGACTCTGAAGGGCAAAAGGTGAATTTATCTTATTTAAAGACAGGTATGCAGATTAAAATAAAATTATTAGGTGGCGTTTTAGAATCTTATCCGTGCCAAGCTGAAGCCTTGGTAGTTCAGGTCATACAATAGGAAAAACAAATGACATTTGACTGCAGAAAAAGTGCCTTTCTTTTATTAAGTTTATACGCTATTATACCTGTTTTATATATGATAGAAGCTTTTCCCAATATTAATCTGACCTATTTAGCAGCCATGCTATTAGGAATTGTTTTATTGGTTAATATATCTTGTAATAATTATAAAGTAACTATTAATGATGAAGCTTTAATTGTTTATCGTGTAATAGGAAAAGAGGTACATATTGATTTAAAACAAGTGCATAAGATACAATTATTAGCTATTGGAAAGAACATGAAGCTTATAGTAATTACTGGAAATAAGCAATATGCGTTTGCCATTAATGGCTTAGATGAAAAGCGAATCGCCTTATACTTAAATACTTTAGGTAATCAATCTGCAATAAAAATAGAAGTAGATTTACAATATGGGAAAAACAAACAGGCTTATGATATAAATAATTTTTCCTAAATCTTTTCATACTAAAGGTGTAATTTATTATTAATGGAGGAAATCGTATGGCAAAAGAAAAAGGTTTTGCAAGTTTTACCCCTGCTGCTGCTGAAGCCTTCAGTAAAGACGAACAAAAGAAACGCCCTCAAACAGGACTTCAGCGTTACAAAGAAAAAATGGCAAAACAATCTGAGGTGAAATAAGTGGATGAAGTAACCAAAAAGCTAGTGCCACAACAAGGGTCTCAAAAAAGTAGAAGTAAAGGTGGTTTAGAAGTAGATCCAGGAACTAAAGCTACTGACTTTAAAAAGCATTGGAATCATAACACAAAAAATAATCATTAATAACTTTATAACTAACGCAAAAGGGATTCGAACTATGAGCAAAAGTGCTTATAGTTTGAATCCCTTTTCTTTATTTTTACTTTTGCTTATAAGTATCTACCTATTTGTATAAAGCATTAAAAAAATGATAAAATGCAAGAGGGGGTACAAACTATGCGTATTAATAAATTACTAAGTAACAAAGGCATCTGTTCTAGAAGTCAGGCACATCAGCTGATTGTAGCAGGACGTGTGAAGGTGAATGGTCAGCTTTGCATACCAGGACAATGGGTAGAAGAAACGGATGAGATTTTATTAGATGATAGACCAGTTAAAGAGAAAGAGCGTCTCTATATTATTTTAAATAAGCCAGTTGGTATTGTTTGTACAGCAGCGGAGGGAGTGAAGGATAATATTATCCGTTATATGAATTATCCAGCATATTTATTTCCAGTGGGAAGACTTGATAAAGATTCACAGGGACTTATTTTGTTAACCAATGATGGAGATTTAGCTAGCGATATATTAGAAGCAGAAAAGGGACATGAAAAGGAATATATGGTGCAAGTAGATCGCCCCTACGAAGAGGATTTTCTTCATAAAATGAGTCAAGGGGTTAACTTAGGAGATGGTGTTATCACAAGGATTTGCCAGGTGAGTGCTATAAATGAGGATACTTTTCGCATTATACTGACTCAAGGTATGAATCGCCAAATTAGAAGAATGACAAAAGCTTTTGGCTATAACGTTGTGCGATTAGAGCGTATTCGTTTATTAAATATCGCTTTAGGCCCATTAGCTTATGGTGAGTGGAGAAAACTAACAAACCTAGAAGTAGAAACGCTAAAATCTGAGATTGAAGGTAATAAAGTTAATCAGATAGAGCAAAACAAATAAAAAACACGATTTCATAAGGATTAATATAGCCCGATGAAATCGTGTTTTTTGTATCATTTTTGTTAGCAATACTTTCTATTAATATCTTAAAGTGATTAAGCCTTTATCTTTGTATCTTGGTGTTCTATCAAGACGTTTTCTAGTGTATCATGAGCATCGGCTGCTGCTTCTCCTATATTGAATTTAGCAACAATGATTTCTCCCTTTAGTAGCACTAAGGTTTGAGAGCCATCAGGATTAGAGACAATCGTAGAATGAGATTCTTCTTTTTCGCTACTAGAAGAAGTAGTATTAATACTCGTAGGATTGGTTAAAGAAGAGTCGAAGGTATGAGCGGATTCTTCGTTTAAACGTTCTTTAGAAGCCATGCTTTTTGAACTTTCTTGTTCATAAGCTAATTGTAAATCAGAAGCCTTTGCTTCATCATCTGCTTCTGTAGGGAGTAGAAATTCACTATAATCGCCTTTAAAGCCGTATTGTTTTAATAGGTTTTTAGTAAACTGATTGTATCTGATAACATCAGCTTTATTTCTAAGAGGATGGGCTTCTAAATAAGCTTCTTGTTGTTTTTTGATAGCTTCTTTTTCTTCGTCAGTTAGGCCAGTGTAGTATTCATCTTGATAACCTTTAATCGCTTTATGAAATTGGTCTTTAAGTAAGGCAGATTCATTTTTCGATGTTTCTTTCTCGTAGGGAGAGGTGATAGTAGTTACAGAATTCATATAATCTGATATGTTCAAGGTAATAGCCTCCTTTGTTCTATGTTAATGGATAATCCATACTGTAATATATATCGTCAATGAGTGTTAGTTGTAGTACAAGTAAATTGATGTAATATTAAGAATAGAGATACTTGTTGATAATCGGCTTAATAAGCTCTATTTTTATAAGTAAGTTAAAAAAGAAAAAGTAATTGCGACAATAGAGTAATAAACGAAGGGGACTTAAGTATGAAAAAAAGTACTGCTCATAGTTGTCTGTCTATTAGGAATGGGGTAAAGCCTGTGGGTGCAGTCCAATGAAGCTTCTTTAGATGAATAGAGTCAATAAAAATGATGATTAAAGCGAAATGCTTATTTAAGAGTGCTTCATTTTTTATATATTGAAGAGAGATAGAATAAAAGCAGATTGGTTGAAATTGTATATAATACTATGTAGAATTAAAGGTAATAATAAAACGTGGATGATAAAATAAGGAGAATAGTAATGTTAAAAGCATGGAATCATTTTATGACGATTAATAAGCATAGATATATGGTAATGGTGCACTGTTATAAAGCAGGTATTTTTTGGCAGGGGTGTCTTCATGACCTTTCTAAATATAGCTTTTCAGAGTTTTTTGTTGGAGCAAAGTACTATAGTGGGAAAAGAAGTCCTAATGAAGCAGAAAGGGAAGCTTATGGCCATTCTAAAGCGTGGCTTCATCATAAGGGGAGAAATAAACATCATTTTGAATATTGGACAGATTATAATCCTACTACTAAGAAAATTGAGCCTGTTGAAATGCCTCTTCGTTATGTTAAAGAAATGTTTTGTGATAGAGTAGCAGCTAGCAAAACGTATTTAAAGGACGCTTATACAGAAGGACAACCATTAGAATATTTCTTAAACGGAAAAGAAAGGAGGAGCGGAAACATACATCCAGAAACATCTAAGCTTCTTGAACAGTTACTAATCATGTTAGCAGCAAAAGGAGAGAAAACCACCTTTAAATATATGAGAAGTTTAAAATAAGGATTGTAAGGGCTGTTATCCGCTTTTTGAAAAGAAAACAAGTTAATAATAAGAAATAAAGAAATTTATATGACATGTAGCTGTCATATTTAGAAGGCTATACTCTAAAAAAAGCTAAGGGGAGAAAACGGATGAAAATCATTAGAGTAACCAAGGAAAATTTAGAAAAAGAACATATATGTTGTGCCATTTCTAGCAATAAGGACTGCCAGGTGGTAGCTAAAAAGAGATGGATGTCAAGGCAATTAGAGGAGGGACTAGTCTTTGAAAAAGCTGATGTAAGGGGAAAGGCTTTTATTGAATACATACCAGCTGAAAAAGCATGGTGTCCTGTAGATGCACCTGGTTATATGTTTATTAATTGCTTATGGGTATCAGGACAATTTAAAGGAAAAGGCATAGCTAATGAGCTTTTAAGCAGTTGTATTGAAAATAGCAAATCAGAAGGTAAACAAGGGATTGTTATTATTTCCTCAGCCAAAAAGAGACCTTTTTTAGCTGATCCAACCTTTTTAAAATATAAGGGTTTTACAGTGGCAGACGAAGCTAATCCTTACTTTACCCTCATGTATTTGCCTTTTGATGAAACTACTCTTAAGCCTAAATTTAAAACTTGTGCAAAGCAAGGCATGATAGAAGAAAAAGGTGTAGTCATTTACTATAGTGCTCAATGTCCTTTTACTGCTAAATATGTTCCTCTCGCTGAACAAGTAGTAACGTCTAAAGGCATTGCCTTTAAAGCTATTGAATATAAGTCAGCAAATGAGGCTCAAGTAGCAGCTGTGCCATCTACTTCCTATAGTTTGTTTTATAACGGAAGATTTATCACTAATGAAATTCTAAGTGAGAAAAGGTTAGAAAAATTATTAGAGGAATAGTACTTCTTCAGTAAGTAGAAGAACTCAATTACAATGCGAGTCAATGTAAAATAGAGTAAGAGATAGGGGAGATTCCGTGAGGAGCTCCCTTTCTCTTATCCCTTTAATATCTCTCTAGAATGTGTTATGATTGTTGAAGAAAAATGCATATTGCTACGGCAATGAATGCTTATTAAACCAAAGATAGTAGGAGCATATAATGAAAACTTCAGATTTTTACTTTCATCTTCCAGAAGAGCAAATTGCTCAGGTACCACTTAAAGATAGAACGACTTCACGTTTAATGGTACTAGATCAAAAGACAGGTGAAATCGAACATAAACATTTTTATGATATTAAAGCGTATTTAAAACCAGGAGATTGTTTGGTATTAAATGATACAAGAGTTATTCCAGCTAGATTATTTGGAGCTAGACCTTCGGGTGGAAAAGTAGAATTTTTACTTTTGACAAGAAAAGAAGAAAAACGTTGGGAAGTACTAGTGAAGCCAGGTAAAAAAGCCAAAATAGGTGATGAGATTATTTTTGGAGAAGGACTATTAAAAGCTAAGGTTGAAGAAATCATCGAAGATGGTAAACGTATTGTACGCTTTGAATACGAAGGCATTTTTGAAGAAGTATTAGATGCCCTTGGAGAAATGCCACTGCCACCTTATATTCATGAAAAGCTAGAAGATAAAGAACGTTATCAAACGGTGTATTCTAAACATGAGGGAAGCGCAGCTGCACCAACGGCAGGGCTTCATTTTACCAAAGAACTACTAAAAGAGATTGAAGAAATGGGTGTCAAGATTGCTTATGTGACGCTTCATGTAGGTTTAGGAACCTTTAGACCTGTTAAGGTTGAGGATGTGCTAAATCATGAGATGCATTCAGAGTATTACAGCATAGATGAAGAAAATGCTACTATTATTAATAAGGTAAAGGCAGAGGGTGGACGTGTTATTGCAGTTGGAACAACGAGTACACGTACTTTAGAATCCAATGCAGATGAAAAAGGCCTCATTAAAGCAGGTAGTGGTTGGACAAATATTTTCATTTATCCAGGATATACCTTTAAATGTGTGGAAGAACTTATTACGAATTTCCACTTACCAGAGTCCACACTGATTATGTTAGTCAGTGCTTTAGCCGGTAAAGAAGCAATTTTAAATGCATACAATACAGCAGTTAATGAAGGCTATCGTTTCTTTAGTTTTGGGGATGCCATGTTGATAAAATAGGAAAGACATCTTAGAAATGTGGACAGTAGTCCGCTTTCTTTTTGAATAAAAGGGCTCTTCATAGGTAGAGGATATGTTAGAGTGCCATAGAAAAAGGAAGGATTGGGGAGAATGAGTAGATTAAAAGAAAATTATCAAGTAGATTTTGATGTCGTAGATTTTACTGGGAAATTAAGTATTAATGGCTTATGTAGCTATATGCAGACTGTAGCAGCAAAGCATGCTACAAAATTAGGGATTAACTTTTATAAGAATGGAGAAAAGCCAACTTACTATTGGATCTTATCACGAGTAAAATATGAAATTGATACTTATCCAAGATGGGAAGATTTGGTGTCTTTAGAAACTTACCCAGGAGGTTATGAGAAGCTTTTTGCAGTTAGACTTTTTGATTTGACAGATGAAAAGGGAGAACTCATTGGGCGTATAACAGGAGATTATTTATTAATGGATGCTGAAAAAGGACGTCCTGTCAGAATAAAAGGTGCAACAGGTCCATTATCCGTTTTAGATTTTCCTTATGAAGGCAGAAAAATAGATAAAATAGAAGTACCTGAGGTAGTTTTAAGAGAGCAAATACGTAAAGCTTACTATTCAGAGTTAGATTTAAATGGTCATATGAATAATGCACATTATATTAGATGGACTGTAGATATGTTACCTCTAGAGGTTTTAAAAGAAAATGAGATAGTAAGCCTTCAAATTAATTATAATGCTTCTATTACTTATGGCGTTGAAACAAAACTCATTATCGGCAAGAATGAGGCTGGAAATTACTTGGTAGCAGGAAATAGTCTAGATGATTCAGTGAATTATTTTACTTCGGAAATCATTTTAAGAAAGAATAAATAGAGGAGAGTTTATTTTCTATTTATAGCATAGGATATTTTAAAGGGAGTGCTGTTTATTGCTAAGCACTCCCTTGATTAGTTTAAGGTAAAAGTTCTGCTTGTAATAAAGCTAGGCCATCATAATCTGAGAGCCCTACGCAAAACACAGATGTTTTGGTGGTAAGGCTATAAATAGAGACATAATGGCGATATATAGGATGTTCTTGGTCATAGGTAATCGTATAAAGTAAATCATTTTGTATAAAGCTATTAATCAAACTTAAATCAGTGCTGGGTAAAGTTAAACTACCTGTATCTAAGAGTTCTAATTGTGAATTGACTAAGGCGTAAAGAAGTGTACCGTTTTGTATGGTTAAGGCACCGATAATGTTTTTAGAAGAAATAATCTGTTCAGGTGTAAAAGATAGGTCTAAGCTTTTTAGACCAGTAGAGGTTAAAAATTTAAGGCCGTTCTTATGGGTGAAGATAGCATTGCCAGAAGTATCTAAGGCATATTGCTTACTAGATAAAGCGGTAGTATCTGTTGTTAAAGCACCAACTAGCGTTAAATCTAAGGTAGAAGGAGAGAAGGCATAAAGTCTAGCTTTTAAATTGTTAACACCAGCTGTAAGGATGTAATAAATATTATTTACCTCTTGAATATGATAAACATATTGAGGGTTATAAGCTTCTTCGCTTTTAATATGAGGTACACTAATTTCTAGGGTATTTAAGTTAACAAAGTAAAGAGCATTTACACCCTCGCTAGATGAAACAAAAGCAAAGTCTCCAACTTCTTGATAATGATAAAAATAAGTAAGTGGGGCTAAAGACTGTTCTTGCCTATAGGTATTGACTGACTCTAATAAGCGCTTATTTGTTTCTTGAGGTAAAAAGCCTTCTGTATAAGGAGCTAGTGCTTCGTTATTAACACTTAAATCATGAGACGTGAGCAAAAGACTTTTTAAGTGCTCCATGGCAGGATCAGCATAAAAAAGCTTTAGTTGGAAGCTTTGATCTTCTTGTAATTGGTTAAAGAAAATAGTTTCTTTAACGCTTCCTTCAGATGAAGAAAACGCTGAAAATTTATGAGCGCAGATAATAGCGAGTAAACTGGCTAATAATAAGGTGATGCATAAACTGATTTTTTTCTTCATGTTACCACACCTCATTAGGATTAAAACCATAAATTTGTAACAGTTCTAATAAAGGACTCATAGCCATGTTTTTAGGTGAAACAAAAAGACCGCCTGTGGCATCTAAATCATAGCCAAAATGATTAAAAGCTTGCCATACCAGCAAAGAACAGTGAGTTTCATAGGGCTCTTCACCTTGGTTTTTATCAGCTAGTATATTGTAAGGCAAACCCTTTAAATGGGTGGCCGCATACTCAGCAATATCATCCAAAGTACTTTGTGGGACATCTTTGAGTCTGAGCATTTTAACGGTAGGATAGTACTGCCATTTAGAAATAGGCTGTTCCATACTGTAAGTACCTGGGTTAAGTGCTTCTAAAGTAATACCTCTTACTTCATCAATAACAATACCAGCATGTCCATGTCGCCAATTGGCTGTATAGGTAGACTGAGTAAGGAGCACATAGCCATTATGATAAGGTCCTAGTTGAAAACCAGATTGGCTGGCGTCTAGTATTTCAGAAGTTGTAACAGGAGGCAGGTATTCACTGGTGACAGATACTTCTTTTAAATAGTTGTCTTGAAATAATTCCATTTTTTCTATAAAATTGGGCATAGTGCGCATTTCATCAATCAGTGGCTTAGTTACCCCAGTTTGTTCAAACAGTGTATTGTAGTCAGCTTCTGTAAAAGTGCTTTGGTTTAAGATAGGAGTTAAATCTTGTTTTTGAACTTGTGGCACATAACGTGGATGTGTACGAAGATAAAAACCACATAAAACATAAACGCTTATGAATGTTATAAAAAATAAAATAAGAAAAGTTTTCAGTTTCAACGTTATTCACCACCTTTATCGAGTCTTGTTTAGTCTACAAAAAGTATTGTATCATAAAAAAACTAGAAACATAAACAAAGTTCTTATTTTAGAGGGGTCTAACAGTATTTGAAATTTAGAAATTACTATCAGCTAGAAGTGGAGGACTTATGCTCAGTATTGTTGTTACTATTGTACTGATTCTCAATTTATTTGCTATTATCGCCGTTATTTTTTTAGAAAGGCGTAATCCTGTGACGACTATGGCGTGGTTATTAGCCTTAACCACTATGCCTTTGGTGGGCTTTTTCTTATACCTACTATTTGGAAGAGGGTTTACCAGTAAGAAAGCATTAAGTCTTCAGAAACAAGAAGAACGTTTTGTAAAACGTATTGTAGACCGTCAATTAGGAGATTTAAGTGGTGGGAGGGAAGTCAATGCCACTTATAAGCAATTGATGCAAATGAATTTAAAAGTAGATCAAGCTCTATGCACTAATAATAATGAAGTCAAGATTTATACAGATGGAAAAGAAAAATATGAAGATTTATTAAGGGATTTACAAGAAGCTAAGCAGTATATTCACCTTTTATATTTCATTATAGGTAATGATCAAATTGGAGAAGCTGTTTTTAAGGTTTTAAAAGCTAAGAAGGAAGAAGGGTTAGAGGTTAATGTACTTTTTGATGCTTTAGGACAAGTGAAAGATTCAATGAAGGTTTATAAAAAGTATAAAAAAGCAGGCATAGAAGTTAATATGTTTTCACCTCTTAAAGCTACTGCTAGTTTAAAAGCGAATTATCGTAATCACAGAAAGCTTGTGATTATAGATGGAGAGATTGGCTATATAGGTGGTATGAATTTATCAGATAGCTATCAAGGAATGGATAAGAGATTAAAGCCTTGGAGAGATACACATCTTCGTATTGTAGGAGGAGCGGTTGCTTTAATGGAAATGCGTTTCATATTAGACTATAGACACGTTTCGGGGAGAAGAATGGAGCATATGGTCAAGTATTTTCAAAGAAAAGAGCATTTTACAGGGACTGTTCCTATTCAAATTGTATCTAGTGGACCTCATGAAACAACTGAAAATATTAAGCTTACCTATGTTAAAATGATTCAGAGTGCAGAAAATTATGTTTATATTCAAACTCCATACTTTATACCGGATGCATCTTTTTTAGATGCCATACGTATAGCGTGTTACTCGGGAAATGATGTGAGGATTATGATTCCTGGGCTTCCTGATAAACGCTTTGTTTACAAAGGAACTTTATCTTATGTAGAAGAGTTGTTAGAGATGGGAGCAAGAGTTTTTTGTTATAATGGTTTCTTACATGCTAAGGCTATTGTAGTAGATGACAAAATGTGTTCTATTGGAAGTGCCAATATGGATATTAGAAGCTTTAAGATTAGCTTTGAATCTAATGCCATTATGTATGACCAAGGGGTAGCAGAAGCTTATAGAGTCATTTTTCTAGAGGATGAAAAGCATTGCAAAGAGATTTTACTAGAAGAATTTAAGAAAAGAAGCTGGTTTGAACGCATAGAAGAATCTCTTAGTAGGCTATTGTCACCACTCTTGTAGAGAATGTTATTTGCTAAGAAGCCTAAGATAGTGCTACAATAAACAGGATAAAATAAAGAAAATAAGGAGGGAACACATGAAAATATTAATAGATGGTGATGGTTGTCCAGTCATTGACCTTACCTTAGAGGTGGCTAGATGCTATGCTATAGAGGTTATTATTTTTTGTGATACCTCTCATCATATTGAAAAGCCAGGAGCTATAACAAAAGTAGTGACAAAAGGTAGTGACGCCGTAGACTTTGTATTAGTCAACGATACAAAAGAAGGTGATTTAGTTATTACTCAGGATTATGGACTAGCAGCTATGGCCTTAGCTAAAAAAGCTAAGGCTATGAATCAAAATGGTCTTGTTTTTTCAGATGATAATCTATCTACTTTACTTTTTAGTAGACATATAGCCAAAGAAGTAAGAAGACAAGGCGGAAGAACAAAAGGTCCAAAGAAAAGAGATCCTAAGCAAAATGAAGCTTTTAAAGCTAGTTTAATAAAGGTTATTGAAGCGCAATGATAGATGTGAAGATTGCTTTTGATAATAATCATGTACGTCAAGTAGTTGCTAAAGTAAGCAAACATGAAACAAATAGGAATGAGGAATTAAAATGAGTAGTCCAAAAGAAACGATTATTAAAGAGATTTTAAGCATTAGAAGAAGATTAAGTAAAGTACCAACAGATGAAACGAGAGAGATTGAACTTTTTGAAGAACAAATGAGTAAGGCAATGAGACGAGTAGATCAAACCAGCTATTTAGCTAAGAAGTTTGATATGAGGGAGCTGGAAGCGATTAAGGAAGCTTATCGTTCACTTTAAATAAAGTTAATGGTTAAGGAGAGGAATCATGAAATATAGGGTACCTAGTTATTTTGACACCTTTAGGTGTATAGGTGGTGTCTGCCAGGATACTTGCTGCGCAGGTTGGTATATTGCCATTGATGAAGCAACTTATAAAAAATATAAAAAGGTAAAAGACCCTGTGATGAAAAAGCGTTTAGATAAAGAATTAGTTGCTAAGAAGGGGCCGGTTAGTAGCGAACATGTAGCTAAGATTAAACTTAAGAATAACCGTTGTGCTTTCTTATCTTCAGAGGGACTTTGTGACCTTTACACTCATTTGGGAGAGCAGTACTTAAGTCAAACGTGTCAGCTCTATCCACGTACCTTTAATCAGGTCAATGATACCTTAGAGTGTTCTTTAGCATTATCTTGTCCGGAAGCAGCCAGAAGAATTTTGTTAAATCCAGAGGGAATCACCTTTAAGGAAGAAGAGCGAGCTGAGAAGCAAGTGGTGATTAGTGCAAGGCTTACCGTTAATCCACAAAAACCAAAAGGTTATCAGGATTACCTTTTAGAGATAAGACAGTTCCTTATTGAACGCTTACAAAAGCGAGAAGATCCTTTTCAACTTCGTTTCTTAAAATTAGAAGCTTATATGAGAGAGTTAGATCATTTAGTGAGAATAGGGGCCTTAAAGAAAATACCAAGTTTTATTCAAGAGAGGACATTTAATGAAAGGCAAAATAAAACCATAGTGTCTGAGGCTAGTTATGATGAGCGTGCATATGTCATCTTACTAGATGCTTTAAAAAGCATGAGAAACGGTAAAAAGTGGCCTTCACCTTCCTATGAAGCCTTTTATGAAGAGATGCTACAAGGTTTAGACAAAGAAGGTGGTTTTAATAAGCAACAATTTGAAAAAGGTTGCCAGATTTATGAAGAAACCTTCTTAAATTCCTATAGCTATATACTGGAGAACTACTTTGTGAATTATATTTATGAACGAGCCGTGCCTTTGGATGGAGAAACTCTATTACAAAGCTTAGCTTATTTAAAAACCTATAAGCAGCTTATAGAATTACATCTTATTGGGTTAGTGCTTCATCATGAATCACTAACCAAGGAAAAAGTCGTTAACTTTTTACAAGCTTTCACCAAGGTTTTTGATCATAATGAGCTCTATAGAAAGCAATTGATAAAAGCTATAGAAAATAAGTAAAAGTTGAAAGATGAATAAGAATAAGGAGCAAGTAACACTAGAAACAAATAAGAAAGGACAAAAGGCGTGGAAAATCTTAAAGAGCAAAATTTAATGGGATTAAGCCCAGAAGAATTATTAGCAAGTATTCATGGACAAGCACTAACTACAAAGAAAAGTATTTTAGATTATATGGATAAGCTGAAAAGATTAAGCAAAACAGCGTTAGATGAAAAGCAATTGAAAGAGAGCTATAACTTAATTGAGGAAGCTATTAAAGCGATGTCGGAACAAGTGAAGCCTAACACCATTGTGTATCTTAAAAATGAATTAAAGACAAAGCTAGGTAAATATTCAGGTATGCAAGTAGGACGTGAAAATGCTTTTTTAAACTTTTTCAAGGAAACCTATGATACAGCCAAGAAAACAAAGGAATATACATGGGTATTAGCCGATCTCACTAAAATCCGTGAGCAACAAATTTTAGATACTTTAAAGACTATTAATACGTACTGCTTTAAGAATAAATTAACTCAAGGTGAAAAGAAAGATATTTATCCTATGCTGGAACGTATTGTAGATACACAAAATGTAAGGTACATTAATCAGCTTAGAAGTATGGAAGGAATTAGAAAAGCTTTTCGTATAAAAGTGGTTGAAGAGGATCAGAAGTTTAAAATTATAAAGATTAAATAATAAGATTAAAAGAGTAAAATAAACCTAGAGATAGCTTTAATGACAAAAAGCTATCTTTTTTAATCCTTTTTATTAAATAAATCTAAAGTTTAGCCGTGGTCCACATAATATGATTATAATAAAAAGTGGGATCATAAAGAGAAGAGGGCTTATCATGGAGGATAAATGGCTAGAACAACTTAAAGAGGAGAAGAATAAAGCAATAAGATGGGATATACTTAATATGATTCTGGCTATAGGTGTACTTTTAATAGCACAGCTCATAGGGAATAGTATTATCAAATTTGGGCTTCAATTAATGCCGGGCCTGTATAGTTATTTACCATTATTACTAGGAATTAATTTAATAATAAATGCAAGTTTAATGATTTTTTTGATTTATTTAAGTGTGAAATGCATAGAAGGAAAAGGGCTAACGAGTTTAGGTTTGATTTTTAGTCACAAGACCATACAAAGTTATGGAAAAGGCATTTTGACAGGGACGATGATGCTACTTGTGGTAGTGGCTATTGTAGCATTAGGAGGGGGAATAAGTTTTGAAATAAGAGGCATTGATCCCTCTCAGATTTTATCTTTTGGGGTCGTTATACTTGCATGGATGATACAAGGAGCCTCAGAGGAAATTCTCATTAGAGGATATCTTTTACCAAGAATAGGTACAAGAAGAGGTTTTGCTACAGGTATTGTTGTATCCTCTGTATGCTTTGGAATGCTACATCTTTTTAACAGTGGTAGTAGTGTAATTGCCATTTTAAATATTAGCTTAACGGGTATTTTTTTGGCACTGTACACGCTCAGAACGGGAAATCTGTGGATTGCATGTGGATGGCATACAGCTTGGAATTTTGTCCAAGGAAATATACTTGGTTTAAATGTTAGTGGCAATCCTATAGGGGTTACAGGTGAACTGATAAGAGGAACTATGGAAAGTCGCAATACGCTTTTGACAGGGGGAGAATTTGGAATAGAAGCAAGTTTAGCTACAACTCTTGTTATGTTAGCAGCTATTATTATCAATTTGTTTTGGTATACTGAGGAAAGGGTAGAAGAGACGAGTAGATAATTAACTGGAGAGATAGGTAAATAAAAAGGTGCTGATGCAAAATAGAATAGTTGCATCAGCACCTTTTAGGTAATAGTAAATTGGTGATTAAATGATTTATAATGAGGATTATTTCTTTGAATAAAGTGCTTTAATATGGTCCATATTAGCACCTAAATCACATAAAATAAGGTCAGCTAGGGTAAGAGCGGCCATTGATTCTACAACGACGACAGCTCTAGGTACAATAACTGGATCATGTCTACCATGAATTTCGATTTGTGTATTTTTCCCAGAAGTATTAATGGTTTGCTGTGCCTTAGCAATAGAAGGTGTTGGTTTGAAGTGCGCTTTAAAAATGAGATTACTACCATCAGACATACCACCTAGTGTGCCGCCTGAATGATTCGTATGTTTATTTACCTTTCCATCTGTACTGTAAAAGGCATCATTATACTCAGAACCTAACATTTTAGCTGCTTCAATACCGCTTCCCATTTCAAAAGCTTTAACAGCTCCAATTCCCATAATGGCATAAGCTAGCCTAGCATCGAGTTTATCAAAGACTGTTTCGCCAATACCAGGTTTTAAACCTGTAATTAAACATTCGACAACACCACCTACAGAGTCACAGTTAGCTTTAGCTTCAGCAATAAATGCGAGTGCTTCTTCGGCTACTTGGTTACTTGGCATATTAACAGGATTTTCTCTGCATTCATCTAGGCAAAAAGCTTCAGGTGCAACAGTGATAGGACCAATAGCGCGCGTATAAGCTGTAACAGTAATACCTAACGCCTCTAAGAATTTCTTAGCAATAGCACCTGCAGCAACTCTGGCTACTGTTTCACGGCCAGAGGAACGTCCACCACCTCTATAATCACGAATGCCATATTTTTGATCAAAAGTAAAATCAGCATGAGAAGGACGATAAACATCTTTAATTTGAGTATAATCATGGGACTTTTGATTACCATTACGAATAAGTAGAGCAATAGGTGTACCTGTTGTTTTACCCTCAAATATACCAGAAAGGATTTCTACCTGATCATCCTCTTTGCGAGCCGTTGCCACTTTAGGATTACCAGGCTTACGCCTGTCCATATTCTTCATAATATCTTCTAATGCAATAGGTATATTAGAAGGGCAGCCATCTACTACTACACCTAAGGCTTCCCCGTGGGATTCCCCAAATGTAGAAATGCGAAACATTTTACCGAATATTGAACCTGACATGAAGATGCCCCCTTTATAAAAATTTTGAAATATAAATCATTTTATCAGAGGGTTACATATTCTTCAATAATAATTGTTTAATATTCGCGAAAAATGCTAAAAATAAAGTAGGCACTTATTGAAAAGAAATACATTTTCCTGTAAACTGATTAAAGAGTATGGAAAGATAGGAGACACCCCATGTATGAATTACTAAAAGTAGAGGGACGT